>JBHICL010000022.1:0-15975 GCA_046759605.1 Alphaproteobacteria bacterium
CCTCGCCACCCGTGGCCCCGGCGTCACCGGGCGGCTTGTCGGCGGCGGCTGGTTCTTCGACGGCGGCTGGTTCGTCGGCGGTGGTTGGTTCTTCGACGGCGATTGGTTCTTCGACAGCGGTTGGCTCTTCGACGGCGGCCACCTGCACGCCCTCGGGCGGAGGCTCCGCCGCCTCGCCCGCGTCACCACCCGACGCCGCCAGCTCCTGCTGCAGGCCGTCTATCACCGCACCCGCGAAGAGGTCGCAGTAAAGCTGTATCGCCCGCATCGCGTCGTCGTTGCCAGGGATCGGGTATTCGACGTCTTCCGGATCCGAGTTGCTGTCGACAATGCCGATCACCGGTATGCCCAGCTTTCGCGCCTCGCGGACGGCAATGGACTCCTTGTTCGTATCGACCACGACCAGCACGTCGGGCCGCCCGCCCATTTCCTTGATGCCGCCGAGGGCCCGATCCAGCTTGTTGCGCTTGCGCGTTATGGTCAGCAGCTCGCGTTTGGTCAGGCCCGCGGTGTCGTCGCCGAGGGTTTCCTCGAATTCGCGGAGCGTCTTGATCGATTGCGAGATCGTCTTCCAATTGGTCAGCATGCCGCCGAGCCACCGGTGGTTGACGTAATACTGGCCGCACCGCTTGGCCGCTTCCGCGATGATGTCGCTCGCCGCCCTCTTGGTGCCGACGAACAGCACGCGGCCGCCATTGGCGACCACGTCGCGCACCCGTTCCAGGCCCGCGTACAGCATGGGCACCGTCTGCTGGAGGTCTATGATGTGGACCCCGTTACGCGCGCCGAACAGGTACGGCTCCATCTTGGGGTTCCATCGGCGCGTGTGGTGTCCGAAATGGACGCCAGCCTCCAGAAGCTGGCGCATGGTAAACGTCGGCACCGCCATGGGATGCTCCTTCTCCGGTTAGGCCTCCGCGGGGCATGGTCAGACAGCACCTTGAGATGCGCGTGTCCTGACACCGGAACGGCCGGTCGGGATGTCTCCCCGCCGGCCGCAACCCCGCGTGTGGATTGCGCCTATCGCGCGCGTGAGGTGATAACCGTGAGAGGGCCGCTTTGCAAGGACAAACGCCGTCCGCGCACGGTCACGAGCGCATCAGATCTCCCGCACTTCGACGACGCCTGGGATGGCGCGGACCGCCGCGCGCAACTGTGGCGTGCAGGAGAAGCTCCCTTGGAGCGCTATCTCGACCTCGTTGTCGTCGGCGGTCAGGATGAGGGTGATCCGGCCGTTGGCGTGCCGGACAGTCCCTCCCCCCGCCTGGGCCTCGACGACGTTCTTGAGCGGCTGGAGTGGCGAGGCGTCGTCGAGCCAGATCCTTAGGCTGGCGGGGGCCGCGCCCGCCGCCGCGTCCAGGTCCTCGATCCGCTGGGCGGTCAAGCGGATCTGGTCGTCGTCCAGCCGCGCGGCCGCGTGCACGAGCACGGGCCTGTCGCCCTCAAGCAGCTCCCGCGCCTCCGCCAGGGTCTCGGCAAACACAGTAACCTCGAACGCCCCCGCGGCATCCGAGAGCTGGACGAAGGCATAGCGGCTGCCGCGCTGGGAGGTGCGCTCGCGCTTGCTGAGTAGGGAGCCGGCCAGCTTCACGTTGGCCGCGCCGCCTTGGCTGGCGACGGTCGCGGGAAGCGAGGACGACTGCACGACACCCAGCCGCTCCAGCCGCGATTCGTACTCGTCGAGCGGATGGGCCGACAGGTAGAACCCGAGGGTCTCCAGCTCGTGCTGAAGACGCTCCGCCTGGGACCACTCGGCAACGCCGGGCAGGCGCGGCTCGTCCATCTCCGCGGCGATGGCGTCACCGAAGAGATTGGTCTGGCCGGTCCGACGGTCCTGCTGCGCCACCTGCCCGTAGCTCAACAGCATGTCGGTGGCGGCACGGACCTGGGCGCGATCGGGATTCAATGAATCGAACGCACCGGCACTGGCAAGCTGCTCGAGCTGTCGCTTGCTCAGGACCTGCGGATCGATACGCCCGGCGACGTCGAAGAGGCTGCGAAACGGCCCGTTCGCCGCCCGCTCGCGGACGAGGATGTTCATGGCCGCGCGGCCCACCCCCTTCACAGCGCCCAGGGCATAGCGAATGCCCATTTTCGCCGTGCGCTCGCCGCCGGATCCATCCACCTGCTCGACGACGAAATCGGACTCCGACCGGTTGACGTCCGGAGGCAACAGGGGAATGCCGAGCCGGTCCAGCTCTTGCCGGAATACCGCCAGCTTGTCGGTGTTGCTCATGTCGTAGGACATCGTCGCGGCCAGGAACGCGACCGGATAGTTGGCCTTGAAGTAGGCGGTCTGGTAGGCGACGAGCGCGTATCCGGCCGAATGGGCCTTGTTGAAGCCGTAGCCCGCGAACTTGTCGACCAGGTCGAAGACGTACTCCGCGCGCTCGCGCGAGACGTTGCGCGCCAGCGCCCCCTCCACGAAGGTGTCCCGCTGGGCCTGCATCTCGGACTTGATCTTCTTGCCCATCGCAAGTCGGAGCAGGTCGGCTTGTCCGGGGGTGAAGCCGGCGAACACCTGGGCGATCTGAATGACCTGCTCCTGATAGATGATGACGCCATAGGTGTCTGCAACGACCGGCTCGATGCTCTCGTGCAGGAACTCGGGCTTCTCCCTGCCGTGCTTGCAGGCCACGTATTTGGGAATGTTCTCCATCGGTCCTGGCCGGTACAGGGCGACCAGGGCGATGATGTCCTCGAAGGTGCCGACGCCCGAATCACGGAGCAGGTTGCGCATGCCCGGACCTTCGAACTGGAACACGCCGAGGGTATCGCCCCGGCTCATGAGCTCGAACGTTTTGGGATCGTCGAGGGGCAGCGCATCGAGGTCGACCTCGATCCCGCGCCGGCGCAACAGCTCCACCGCCCTGGCCAGCACCGTAAGGGTCTTGAGGCCGAGGAAGTCGAACTTGATGAGCCCTGCCTGCTCCACGTACTTCATGCTGAACTGAGTGACCAGCATGTCGGCCTTGGGATCGCGGTAGAGGGGCACCAGCTCCTGGAGCGGCCGGTCGCCGATGACCACACCGGCGGCGTGGGTCGAGGAGTTGCGATACAACCCCTCGAGCTTCAGGGCGGTGTCGAGGAGATAGGCGACCGTCTCGTCATCTTTCCGCATCTGGGCCAAGAGCGGCTCGGTCTCGATGGCCCGGGCCAGGCTGATGGGGCTCGCAGGATTGTTCGGCACCAGCTTGCAGATCCGGTCGACCTGGCTGTAGGGCATCTCGAGGACGCGTCCCACGTCCCTCAGCACGGCGCGCGCCTGCAGCTTGCCGAAGGTGATGATCTGGGCCACCCGGTCCTGCCCGTACTTGCGGCGCACGTAGTCGATGACCTCGTCCCGCCGGTCCTGGCAGAAGTCGATATCGAAATCCGGCATCGACACCCGTTCGGGGTTGAGAAATCGCTCGAAGATGAGCCCCCAGCGAAGCGGATCCAGGTCGGTGATGGTCAGCGACCAGGCGACCACCGACCCGGCGCCGGAGCCGCGCCCGGGACCGACCGGGATGCCACTGGACCTGGCCCACTTGATGAAGTCGGAAACGATCAGAAAGTACCCGGCGAAACCCATCTTCTCGATGACGTCGAGCTCGTAGGCCAGGCGCTCCCTATAGGGCTCCGCCAAGGTCGCCCGCTCCGGGTCGTCCTTCCCGGAGCCGAGGACGTGCCGCTCGAGCCGCGTCTCCAGCCCCGCCTCCGCCTGCGCTCGCAGCTCCTCGGCTTCGCCGCGGCCGCTCTCGGTGGGGAAAGGCGGCAGGATCGGCTGGCGGGGCGATGGCATGTAGGCGCATCTCCGGGCGACCACCAGGGTGTTGTCGACCGCCTCGGGCAGGTCGGCGAACAATGCGCGCATGTCCGCCGCCGACTTGAAGTGGTGCTCGCGCGTGACCCGTCGGCGGTCCTTCTGCGAGACGTAGGCGCCTTCGGCGATGCACAGCAGCGCATCATGGGCCTCGTACATGTCCGCCGTTGCAAAGAAGGGTTCGTTGGTCGCCACCAGCGGCAGGTCCTTGGCGTAGGCGAGGCTCACGAGACCAGGCTCGATCCGGGTCTCGACCTCGAGCCCGTGGCGTTGCAGCTCGACGTAGAGCCGGCCCGGAAACAGCCCGCCCAGCCGCTCCAGCATGGCCGCGGCGGCGGCGTCCTGACCGCCATCCAGCAGCCGTCCCACGGCACCCCTGGGGCCCGCGGTCATGGCGATGAGGCCTTCGGAGCGGCCGGCCAGCTCGTAGAGAGACAGCTGCGCCGGCTCGCCCGCCGCGCTCTCGAGGTAGGCCTTGCTGACCAGGGCCAGAAGATTTCGGTAGCCGATCTCGTTCTGGGCCAGCACGACCAGCTCGTCGGGCGGATAGGCGAGCCCCGTGCGGGTGCCCACCGCACCCGGTCCGCCATCGTCGCGGCGAACGGCGAGCTGGCAGCCAAGGATCGGCTGCACCCCCGCCTCGGCCGCGGCCAACGAGAACTCGAGTGCCCCGAACAGGTTCCCCGTGTCGCATATCCCCACGGCCGGCATCGACCGCTCGCGGCACAGCTTGACCAGCTCCGGGATCGTGATCGCCCCTTCGGACAGGGAATACGCCGAATGGACACGCAGGTGGATGAAGCTGGCGTGCGACACGGGTCTCCACACTTTCCGGCTGCGGGTTCAGAGTTCCACAGCGCCGCCCCCCTGTCATCGGGAACAGGGCGAAAACCGCGGCAGATTTATCCCTAGACGCTCACCTGCTCGACCCGGCCGGCTTTGAGGGCGAGCACGCGGTCCATCCGGCGGGCGAGCTCCATATTGTGCGTGGCCACGAGGGTCGCGAGGCCGGTGGCGTGCACGAGCTCCGAAAGCTGTTGGAAGACGTCCGCCGCTGTCCCTGGATCGAGATTACCGGTGGGCTCGTCGGCAAACAGTATGCGCGGCTTGTTCGCGATCGCCCGGACGATGGCCACGCGCTGCTGCTCGCCGCCGCTCAGCCGGGCCGGGCGATGGCTCTCCCTGTCGGACAAGCCGACCAGGGCCAGCAGCTCCTCTGCGCGCGCTTTTGCCTCGGCCCGACGAGCGCCGGCGATCAGCTGCGGGAGCATGACGTTTTCCAGCGCCGAGAACTCGGGCAGCAGGTGATGGAACTGGTAAACGAAACCCAGAAGTTCACGACGCAGCCGGGTCCTCTCAGCCTCCCGCATGCGGGCGCAGGACGCGCCGTTGACCGTCACGTCGCCCTTGTTGGGTCGTTCGAGCAGCCCGGCGATGTGCAGAAGCGTGGACTTGCCGGCGCCCGAGGGACCGACCAGGGCGACCATCTCGCCCCCGTTCACACTCAGCGACACCTGACGCAGGATCCTCAGCTTCTGCCCGGCCTGGTCGAAAGTGCGGCTGACTTTGGAAAGGGTCAGCACCGGACCGCCTGCCTCATTCATACCTGAGCGCGTCCACCGGATCGAGTCGCGCGGCGCGCCAGCTCGGGTAGAGCGTCGCAAGGAACGACAGACCCAGGGCCATGGCGATCACGGCGACCACCTCGCCTGGATCGACCTCCGCCGGAAGCTGGCTCAGGAAATAGATCTCGGCCGCGAAAAGTTCCCGCCCGGTCAGGCCCTCGAGCCATTGCCGGATGGTCTCGATGTTCGCGGCGAAGGCCAGCCCCAGGATCGCGCCCGTGACGGTTCCGACGACGCCGATGCTGGCGCCGGCGATCACGAAGATCCGCATCACCATGCCGCGGGAGGCGCCCATCGTTCGCAGTATGGCGATATCGCTGCCCTTGTCCTTCACGAGCATGATGAGGCTCGAGATGATGTTGAAGGCCGCAACCACGATGATCAGCGTCAGAATTAGAAACATTACATTGCGTTCGACCTGTAAGGCATTGAAGAAGCTCGAATTTCTCTGCTGCCAGTCGAGGAGCCGGGTTCCCGGGCCCAGCACCGGCAGGAGCGCCCGGCGGGCCGCGCTCACATGGTCGGCGTGGTCGATCAGGACCTCGAGCTCGCTCACCGAGCCGTCCAGCTCGAAGTAGACCTGCGCCGCTTCGAGGGGCATATAGATGAACCCGCTGTCGTACTCGGACATGCCCACATCGAAGGTGCCGACGACCGTGTAGGCGCGCAACCGCGGCACGGTGCCGAAGACCGTGGTGGTCCCGTTCGGGGAAATCAGGGTCAGATCGTCGCCGACCCCGATGCCGAGGATGCCGGCGAGACGCCAGCCGACGATGATGGCGTCGGGCCCCTCGAACGCGTCCAGCCCGCCCGCTTGGACGCTCTCGGCGACGATCGTCCGGTTGGCCAGGTCCGCCCTGCGCACGCCGCGCACGATCGCGCCCGTGGCAGCTCGATCGCTCTTGGCCAGCACCTGCCCCACGACGAGCGGCGTCACCGAGACGATGCCCTGGACCTCGCGCAACCGCTCGGCCAGGACGTCGTAGTCCACCAGCGGGCCCTGGTTCGAATGGACGCTGAGGTGGCCGTTGAGCCCCAGGATGCGGGTCAGAAGCTCGGCGCGAAAGCCGTTCATCACCGAGAGGACGATAATGAGGGTCGCCACGCCGAGGGCGATCCCGGTCAGGGAAAAGCCGGCAATGATGGAAATGAACCCTTCCTGCCGACGGGCCCGCATGTAGCGGGCGGCGATCATCCACTCAGCACGTGAAAGCACCAAACGACCTCGTCCTTGGGTTCCCTGGGCTCAAGCCCTGTCATGGATCCACGCGCGCAAGCCGTCCAGGCTCAGCTCCTCGCGATCGCCCGCCGCCCGCGGCTTCAGCTCGACCGAGCCCCGCTGGACCCCACGGGGACCCACGGTGATCTGCCACGGCAAGCCTATGAGGTCCATATCCGCGAACTTCACACCGGCCCGTTCGTCACGGTCGTCGTACAGCACATCCACACCGGCCTGCAACATCTCCCGATACAGCTCGTCGGCGACGCGATCGCACTCGCGGTCGCCGCTCTTGAGGTTGATGAGGCCCACGAGATAAGGCGCCACGGGCTCGGGCCAGATAATGCCCCTGTCGTCGTGGCTGGTCTCGATTATCGCGGCCACGAGGCGGGAGACGCCGATGCCATAGCTGCCCATGTGGACCGCGGCCCGTTCGCCATTCGGACCCTGGACAATGGCGCCCAGGGGCTCGGAGTACTTGGTGCCGAAATAGAATACTTGTCCCACCTCGATGCCGCGCGCCTCGACGAGGTCCTCGGCGGGTACCGGACAACTCGCCGGGTCGTGCTTGTCGTCGGTCGCGGCATAGTAGCGGGTCCACCGATCAACGAGCGGCTGGAGATCGCTGTCATAGTCGACGCCCGTGGGCGTATCCAGGTCCATGAGCGCGCGATCGCAGAACACCTTGCTCTCGCCGGTGTCGGCGAGAAGGATGAACTCGTGGCTCAGGTCGCCACCAATCAGGCCGGTCTCGGCGCGCATCGGTATCGTCTTGAGGCCCATGCGGTCGAAGGTGCGCAGGTAGGCGATGAACATCTTGTTGTAGGAGTGCCGCGCCGCGGCGAAATCCAGGTCGAAGGAGTAGTTGTCCTTCATGAGGAACTCGCGTCCGCGCATGACGCC
The DNA here is from genome assembly GCA_046759605.1 of Alphaproteobacteria bacterium. Taxonomy (GTDB): domain Bacteria; phylum Pseudomonadota; class Alphaproteobacteria; order UBA6615; family UBA6615; genus JBHICL01. The sequence continues at coordinate 7,553 of JBHICL010000022.1, forward strand.
GAACCGCGGGCGCACCTCGTCGCGGAACTTCCATTGGATGTGGTAGAGGTTGATGGGCAGGTCGCGATAGCTGTGCACCTCGTTGGCGAAGATGTCGGTGATCAGCTCCTCGTTGGTGGGCCCGTACAGCATCTCGCGCTCGTGCCGGTCGGTGATGCGCAGCATCTCCTTGCCGTAGTCCTTGTAACGGCCGGATTTCTTCCACAGGTCCGCGGACTGGATCGTCGGCATCAGGACTTCCTGCGCACCCGTCGCGTCCTGCTCCTCGCGCACGATGCGCTCGATCTTCTTGAGCACGCGAAAGCCGACCGGCAACCAGGTATAGATCCCGGCGCTCGCCTGTCGGATAAGCCCAGCCCTCAGCATCAGGCGGTGCGAGACGATCTGCGCCTCCGCCGGAGTCTCTTTGAGCGTGGGCAGGAAGAAGTTGGACCTTCGCATGCGACTTTACCGCGGCTTCCGGCTCACAGCGCGCCCGTCACGCGCGCCGAGAGAGTAGGCAAAGGGGCGGAATCTGTCTACGGCCGGAAGCGCCCGCGTTACCGGGTGCCGCCCGCCTCCCGGCACAGCGCCGCCAGCTCCGCCTCGGTGAGATTCGTGAGCGGTTGTCCGTTCAGGAAGACGCGTCCCTCGGGATCGACGACGACGGTCCCAACCTCCACCTCGCCCACGAAATCCTGGTCGCCCTTCGGCGGAATCCCCAGCCTTTCCGCCAGATCGACGGTGATGGCGATTCGTATCTCCTCGGGTAATCCGGGCTGGCGCGCAGCCTCCAGATCCGCGGGGGCGACCGGTTGCCCGCGGACGTCCACACCCGGCTGGTGCACTACGTCCGGCGAGGGCTGGTAGCGCGCGAGGGCGCGGCAAGCGTCCGCACGTTGACGCGCCTCCGCCGCCCCCGCCGCCGCGGCGGGGATCGACCACACGCCCATGAGGACGAGAGCACACGCGGCCACCTTGCCCATGGCGGCATCGTTGCCCGGCCATTCTTAACGAGAGGTGAAGCGACGGTGCTCGGGGTCTCAGCTCCCGAGGGCCTTCTCCGCCGCGCGGCCGAGCCGGAGAAGCGCGACCTCGCCATATGGCCGGCACATGAGCATGAGGCCCACGGGCAACCCCTCATCGTCCCTGCCGCAAGGCACCGTGAGGGCGCACAGGCTGAGCTGGTTGCCGAGGCGGGTCGTAAGGATCGCGTGGAAGTTCGTCCTCACGTACGCCTCGCCGCCGTCCTCCAGCGCGGCGATCAGCGGCGGCGGAATGAGAACCGTGGGCACGACGACGGCGTCGAAGTCGGCGGTCCGCCTCAGATAGCTCGCCTTGAGCCTTCGGAACTTCTCCTGTCTGGCCGCGAGCTCGCCTTCCGACAGCTCCTTGCCGCCGAGGAGCCGGCGCGCCACGGGACCGTAGACCCGCTCCGGCGCGGTCGCGACGAGAGCGGCCCAAATCCTCGCCGCCTCGCCGGCAATGACGTTGTTTGGGCCTTGCATCATCTCATCGACCTCGGCGAACTCGGGCACCTCGGCGCGGGAGAGGCGCGCGCCCGCGTGCGTCAGACGCTCGAGGGCACGCTCGAACGTGTGGGAGATCCCTGGAGCAACGTGTTCGTCGACAATGGTCCTAGGCACAAGAAGCCGCGCGTCGTCGAGTGTCGCCTGCTCGAGGTTCGCCGGCTCGCGTTCGGCGATCACCGCGAAGATCGCGCCCGCGTCGGCGACGTCGCGGGTGAGCGGACCCGGTGTGTCGCGGCTCGGCGCAAGGGGCAGCACACCCTCGAGGGGCAGGAGCCCATGAGTGGGCTTCAGCCCCACGAGGCCGTTCCAGGCCGCGGGAACGCGCACCGAGCCGCCCGTGTCGCTGCCCATTGCCGCCGGCGCAAGACCGCGCACCACCGATACGGCCCCGCCGGAGGTCGATCCTCCGGGACAACGCGACGTCCGGTCGTCGAAGGGATTCTCGGGAGTGCCGAAGGTCGGGTTGATGCCCAGGGCGCCGAAGGCGAACTCCACGAGGTTCGTCTTGCCGAGGCAGACCATGCCGGCCCGGGTCGCCCGCGCCAAGACCTCGGCGTCGCGGTCCGGGACCCGGTCCTCGAGCAGCGGCGAGGCCATGCACGTCACGACGCCCGCGGTGTCGTAGAGGTCCTTCCACGACAGCGGCACGCCGTCCAGCGCGCCGCGTCGCCGGTCGCTGCGAGCGCGTGCGCGCGCCGACAAGGCCTCGGCCCGGGCCCGCTCGGCCGTCGTGCGCAGGTAAATCTTGTGTTCCGGATCGGCCTCGGCGATGCGGTCGAGAAAGTGCTCCGCCAGCTCCACCGGATCGACGGCGCCCGCCCCGATCGCGGCGCCGAGCTCGAGCGCCGTCATCTCGTGCCACGGCTTGCTCATGACGGCTTCGCTCCGGCGCCGCTCTCCAGCGCGTTCTCGCCCTCGAGAGGGTTCTCGTGCCACCAGTGCTCGAAAGGATTGGAGTGGATGATCTTCTCCATGAATTCCTCCGAGACCCGCGGCAGGCTCGATCCCTCGACGACCCGGTTGATGGTTCGCAGCCCTTCGATGGACTCCTCGAGGTCCGTTGCGGGAAAGTCGCTGCCGAAAAAGACCTTATCGGTAATCAGGTATTCCTGGCACGTGATGAGGATGTTGTAGTACTGCCACGGCCGGTAGAAGAGGGCCGAGACCTCGCAGTACACATTGGGCTGCTTGCGCACGACCGCTATGCAGTCCTCGAACCAGGGGTGGCCCATATGGGCCAGGATGATCTTCAGGTCCGGATATCGTAAAGCAATGGGCTCGACGTGGATGGCCCTGCCAAGATCGACCGGCGCATGGCGGACGAACGTCGTTCCCATGTGGAGCGTAAGAGGCAGGTCGCCTCGGACACAGTACTCGTAGATCGGCTCCATCCGCGGGTCGCCGAGGGGCACGCCGTTGTAGATCGGCCCGTATTTGACCCCCTTGAGCCCGAGTCCCTCGACGGCATGGCGCAACAGATCCAGGCAGTCCGGGCGCCGCGGATCGACGCAGGCGAAGCCGACGAACTTCTCCGGATACTTGCGCACCGCGGCGGCGGTCACCTCGTCGTCCCCATCCACGCCCATGGAATCGCCGTACCGTAGCGAGAACACGATCGCCTTATCCGCCAGCGCCATCGCGCGGTAGATCGTGTCGGCGTCCGCCTCGTGCCGAACGCCCCCCGGACGCACGCGGGACAACTGCTCCCAATAGAGGGGACGAAGGTGGCGCTTCTCCCAGATGTTGACATGGCAATCAACGATCATCCGACGCCTCCCCGGTGCTCGCCGTGGAAGGGTACTCAGCCCCGCACAGCGCCCTCTACGACGCGCTCGACCACGAACCGCCAGATGAACACGACCAGAATGACGCTCGGAACCACGGTCAGGAAGATGCTCGTGTGCATCATCCCCCACGAAAAGTCGAAGTTCGCGACTATCGAGGCGAGCGTAACGGAGAGCGTCTGCTGACTCACGTCGCCCGAGAGCACCCCGGCAAACAGGAACTCCGAGTACGAGAGCATGAAGGCGAACAGGCCAGTCGCGAAGATGCTCGCGCCCGACATGCGTAGGACGACCTTGTAGAAGACCTGGAAGCGATTGCAGCCATCCACGAGCGCCGCGTCTTCCAGCTCTATCGGCAGGCGCCGGAAGAACACGGACAGGATGAAGACCGTGAAGGGGATCGTAAGAACCGTATGCACCAGGACGAGCGCCAATTTGGTGCCCAACAGCCCGAGCTCCTGAATCACGAGGTAGAACGGAACGGCAAGCGCCGCCGACGGAACCAGGCGGGAAAAGATGATGACCATGAACGACGGTGTCTTGCCGCGAAACCGCAGACGCGCGAATCCGTATGCCGCCGGCGCGCCCATGACGATGTTGAGGATCATGACCGAGAACGCCACGACCGTGCTGTTGAACATGCTGCGGGGAACCTGCCGCGCGGCATCGTTGGAGAATATGTTGCCCTCGAGATCCCTGTACTCGCGCGGTATCTCGCCGGTCAACACGAACCTGTAGTTATCCAGGTTGACGCCTTCTCGGAACCATTCACCGGCGAACATCGCCCTCTCAGGGACGATGCTCCCCAGCAGGCTGAGGAAGATCGGCCCGGTGCAGAAGATGAAGAGCGTGAACGCGCCCACGTAGAACAGAAAGCGTCTTAACCGCGGCATCGCCATCATTCCTTCGCGAAAAGATCGGACGGTATGGCCTTGAGGATGAAAAAGATGAAGCCCAGCGAAAGCAGGACGATGATGAAGGCGAGAGCCGATCCGGTGCCGAAGTTGAGCATGCTGAAACTTTCCTTCCAGATGTGCTGCGCGATGAGAGTCGTGGCCGTGCCCGGCCCGCCTCCGGTCATGCCGTAAACGAGATCGTATGTGGTGAGACCGATCAGGGACTCGTAGACGCAGAGGATCACCACCATTGGCTTGATGTGCGGAAGGGTGACGTAGCGGAAACGCTGCCAGGCCGAAGCGCCTTCGACCTCCGCCGCGTCGTACATCTCGCTGTCGATCGTGACCAGGGCCGCCATCAGAAGAACAGCGGCGAAAGGAAACTGCGTCCACACATGCGCTATGACAATCGTCCCTTTCACCAGCAGCGGATCCGCCGTCCAGGGAACGTAGGTATCGATGACCCCCAGCATATCGAGCACGAGATTCAGGATCCCCCACGATGGATGGAAGATCCATGCCCAGAGTGCCCCCGCAACGGTGCCCGGCAGGACCCACGGCAGAACGACCACCGAGCGAACGACGACCCGGCCCGTGAAACGGGTAAGGAGCAGCCTGGCGACGAAGAAGCCGACGAGGACGGTTAGTGGCACGCTCATCAGCGTGAACCATAGAGAGTGCCTCATCGCCTCCCAAAAGAGCGGGCTTTCGACCACGGCAACATAGTTCTTGATGCCGACGAACGGCGTGATGGGCAGGATTACGAGGACGCTATGAACACTGGTCCACAGCGTGTAGCCAACCGGGTAGAAGGTGAATAAGGAGACAAGTGCGAGCACCGGCAGCACCCAGACCACGGGGGTCCACTCGCTTCGTATCCAACCCATGTCTCTTTTCCGATGCTTCCCGGTGCCTGAAGGGAGGTGCGCCGGAGAGCGGATCCCCGACGCACCCACCGTCAGCTCGGACCCCGAACCGACTCAGCTGCCCCGCAAGAGCTCGCGGAACTCCAGCCATTTCTCCGCGCCCGCGTCCATGACTTCCTCGACCGAGGCGTCTCCGACGATGGCCTTGGCCAACAACGGCCGGAAGAAGGCGGACCACACGCCCGTCCACTCGGTCTGGGTGCCGTTCAAGGCCAGGTTCGCCTGGTGCTTGAAATCCTCCATGTCGATCCAGTTGGACCAGGAGGCCTGCACGTCGGGATCGTCGAAGAGCGGCAGCTGCGCGAACCCCAGGCCATTCTCCACCGCCCAGCGCTTCGCGATCTCGTAATCGCCGCCCCCCATGTACTCGATGAATTTCCAGGCGGCCTCCCGGCGCTTGGGATCCTGCGCGGCCTGGTCGGTCATGGCGTAGAACTTGGCGAAGCCCAGGGCCTCATGGGATGCGCCCGGCATCGGCGCAATGCCGAAATCACCTGCACGGGCGCCGGTCGCCTTGTCGTTGGCCTGGGCCAGCAAGTAGTTCCATGTCACCGTCATCGCGGCGCTACCCGCATTGAGGGCAACGGGAATCTGAAACGCGTTCGGCTCGCCGATCGCGATCTCGTGCTTGGTGAAGGCATCCTGGAGCCATTGCAGCTGTTTGAACGCCTCCGAGTTCGGATCGTTGAACACCGGATTCAGCTCGTCGTCGAACATCCGCCCGCCGCGGCCATACACGGTGCTGACGAAGGTCTGGTAGAAGTCGGGAGACTGTGGATCGCTCCCATAGACGAAGGGCCGTTCTATGCCCGCCTCTTCCTTGAGCTTGAGAGCGGCCGCGAGAACGTCATCCCAGGTCTCAGGCACCGGAATCCCGTGCTCGTCGAGCAGGGCCTTGTTGTACATGAAAGTGAACATATCCGAGTAGTACGGGAGACCGTAAAGCTTGCCGCCAAAGGTCATATCCCGCAGAGCATACTGGGTGACCTTGTCCTTGTACTTGCCGGCGTCGTCCGGAAAGTGTTCCTCGAGGGACGCCAGCCACCCGGCGGTGGCCCACTCCGCCAACCAGTCCTCACCGACGTAAAGTACGTCGGTCGACGTCTTGCCCCGCATCCTCAGGACAATCGTGTCGTGATACTGGACCCAGGGATAGACGGTGTGTTCGACCTTGATACCGGGGTTCTCCGCCTCGAACTTCTTGATGTTGTCCTTGATGGTGTCGATCGAGTAGTTCCATGTAACGAACTCGATCGTAATCTCCTCCTGCGCGTGCGCCACGGAGCTCAGCAGACCGCCGATGGCCAAGGCGCCGGCGGTCGCGAGTGGAGCGACCCACCGTCGTACAAACCTCGTTGCAGTCATTGGTGTTTCCTCCCGGGTTGCGCAAACGTGTCCCCGCCAGCCCGGACAACGAGAGCTCGAAACGCCCGGCCGAGGCAGGTTTGCGGTAACGATGCCCTGAGGAGCTCTTCTGGCCATTGTGGGTTCCGCCCTCCCCGGGATCAAGCAACCGCCCCGGAACACGCATGCAATCGGTGCAGTAGGCGACCTTTTTGGCCTGTTGTGGTGTATTATATCCAGCGCCGGGCTTGACGGCCAGACGGTCGCGGTTCGCCTCGATTCGCAGGCAACGATGGAGGGCAATTCCCATGCAGCGAAGAGCGCGGAAGCAAACGGGTTCGGAGCACTCGCCCGAGCGCCTGAAGATGTTCATTGGCGGCGAATGGATCGAGAGCGAGGGAGGAGAGACCTTCGATGCCACGAACCCCGCCAGCGGCGCCGTCATTGCCACCCTCCCCAAGGGAACGCGCACCGACGCGCAGAAGGCCATCGACGCCGCCAATGCGGCCAGGGCACGGATCGCGAAGTTGTCGACCTGGGAGCGCTCGCGGCTTTGCACCGCGATCGCCGACGTCATGCAGGCGCGCAGGAAGGGCCTCGCCGAGGCGCTGACAACGGACCAGGGCAAGCCCTACCGCGCCGAGGCGTTCAAGGAAGTGGACGCGGCGATCGCTGGATTTCGCGAGGCGGCGGAGCAGGTGAAATGGTTCGCCAGCGAGTTCATACCGGTTGAGAATCCGGACAAACGGGTCTTCAACTTCCGCCAGCCGCGCGGCGTCTACGCCGTCATAACCCCGTGGAACTTTCCCCTTGCCATCCCGGTCGAGTACCTCGCGCCGGGCCTCGCGGTGGGCAATGCCATCGTCTGGGTGCCCGCGCCGACCACCTCGGTCTGCGCGGTCCGGCTGATGGAATGCATCGAGGAGGCCGACGTGCCGCCAGGCGTCGTGAACCTGGTGACCGGACCGGGGCCGGTGGTGGGCGATGAGATCGTTGCCAATCCCGGCACCGACGCCATCGGCTTCACCGGCAGCGCGGAGACCGGCGTTCTGATCGCCCAGCGTGGAGCCGGTAAGCCGCTGCTCCTGGAGATGGGGGGCAACGGCCCCGTTATCATTCTCGACGACGCCGACCTCGATATCGCCTGCCGCGCGGCCTCCATCGGCTGTTTCGCGAACGCGGGGCAGATCTGCTCGTCCTCCGAACGCATCCTCGTAAGCGATCCCGTGTACGACGTGATCACCGAGCGCCTGATCGAGGCGGCGCAGGATGTGCGCCTGGGCGATCCCTTCGACGATGGGACAACGATGGGTCCGCTGAACAATCCAGACGTTGCGGCCAAGGTGGCGAAGCACATAGCCGACGGTGTCGAGCGGGGCGCCGAGGTGCTGTTCGGCGGACGCGTCCGGAGGGACCTGGGCAGCGAGATGTTTCACGAGCCCACGGTGCTCACGAACGTGGCCCTCGACAGCCTGCTCAACCTCGAGGAAACCTTCGGACCGGTGGCGCCTCTGGTTCGCGTGTCCGACGACGAGAAGATCCTCGAGATCGCCGACCGCAACACCCTGGGGCTCGTCTCCAGCGTCTATACCCGCGACATCAAGCGGGCGTTTCACTTCGCCGAGAGACTGCGTACCGGAATCGTCAACATCAACGACACGCTGTACTGGGAGCGTCACATTCCATTCGGCGGCATGTCGGGGAAACGGAGCGGGATCGGACGCATCGGCGGCAAGCACACGCTCATGGCGATGTCGGACCTGAAGACGGTCACCTTCGACCTTCGCTGAGCAGAGCCTCGGTTGTCAGCGGGACTCCCGCCAAAGGTCGTCTCGCAGGATCAGACCGGCGACGGCCTCGGCCGCCGCGGCCAGCAGCTTCTCGCCTTTTTCGGGACTGGCCTTCGAGGGATCGCCAATCACACCGGTTTCCGTTCGCTCGGCGAAAGTGCGCCAGCGATAG
>JBHICL010000023.1:0-15723 GCA_046759605.1 Alphaproteobacteria bacterium
TTTCTTCTCGTACCAGCCTACACACGATCACAAGAACTTTGGCTAGACTTACCAGCAGATCAAAGTGCCATTATTATTGTTATAGGCGGCGACGTTGCCGAAAGGACATTCTCTCTCCTAGGGTCGTTTCACGCACCGACGGCTGGCATAGAGATCTCGGATATCGCTACCTGGCCAGCTTCGTCAGCTTTTGTTAGGCAATATCGCTTGCGCCCTGGCAACTATCAGGTTTCTGTTCCTGGCCCATCTGAACCGGTCTTGGTATCAGCCATAGCTGGAACATTTACGATCCTTCAATACAACGTAATTGGCAACGAATTAACGCCAGATCTGACTGCAGAGCTCTTCAATCAACACTTCAGTCCAGCTGAACTTGAAGAAGGGGAAATATTTAGCAAGCTCGGGTATCAACTGCAAGATTTGGAAGAATATATCACTACGATAAACCCAAAACTTATTCCGTATTATGATACTCTCACACTAGTACCGATACGGCCAGTACCTATTCCCAAGGATATAGGGAAGCCAATTCCGCCGAAAAAGTCACCCTAAAGCTCGAAGAACAATATATTGAAAGCAAAAGAGAAACCGCAGCTTGAGCTGCTAGTTATCCCATAACTTGTTTGATTGAACAGGATACATCTCAGACATCTAACGTGTCCCCGCTGACGTGTCCCTTGGTTTGACTTCCTCTGCTCCATGAACGACTGTTCAGACTTATCTGCATCTATCTGCGCTATCTGCAACGGGTTATCTTCCGCTCCTCTGATATCTTTAGCATCGGTCCCGTCCCTTCGGAGAAAGAGGGACAGAGATGGAAGATACGTCCTAGAACCTTAGTCTCTCTCTTGATGCGAAGAAGTCAGCGATCCTAGAATTACTCGATAATCGCAATGACTTAGTAGGTAACACGCTATCAGACTGCCTGTGTGTTCGAGGCCGACTTCTACACAAAAAATGGTGTTAAATACACGGGGTGGGGGTAATGGGTGACAAAAAGATCCTTCTGGAGCCTCGCGTCAGCGATGGCGGAAGCGAACGCCGCACTCGCCGCCCGGCTAAGTCATTGAAACAGTGGTGGGCGATGACGGAATCGAACCGCCGGCCTCCTGCGTGTAAAGCAGGCGCTCTTCCAGCTGAGCTAATCGCCCAAGGGCGGCCCACCGCACGAGCGGTGGGCATTCCGTGGAATCCGTCCCGCGCGATGTCGCCCGGGACGGCTGTGCATCAGGCGACTCGTCAGTTAACCGCTGCCTTCAGCGCCTTGCCTGCCTTGAACTTCGGCTGCTTCGACGCTGGGATCCTGATGGTGTCGCCCGTCCGTGGGTTGCGGCCCGTCGTCGCCGCCCGCTGTGTGACACTAAAGGTCCCAAAGCCGACCAGCCTGACATCCCCGCCGCCCCTCAGTTGACCCGTGATGGTGTCGAAGACACAGTCCACGGCCCGCTGGGAATCGGCCTTGGAAAGACTAGCGGAGTTCGCGACGGCGGCGACGAGATCGTTCTTGTTCACGTGGAGCCCCCTCTCGGATAGATACTGTCTTTTTGGAGCGTGAGACCGAAATCTCAAGAGCGCGGAAGTCTAGAGCGAGCCCCTCGCCCCCGTCAATTGAAAGAGCGCAGAAATCTGGGGATTCTGTCGTATTTGGCGCCGCTGAGGCAACGATGCAACGCAGCGCGTTCCTACTCAATGCGTGAGGACCCCCGGCAGGTCGTCGCCTTCCTCGCCCTTGGGGATCGACTGGGGCTTCACCACCTCCGTCCACTCGATCGGCACTGGTTTCTTGACGAGCGCGTGCTCGATCACCTCGTCCACCGTGGCCACCGGCACGATCTCCAGCTCCTTCTTGACCACGTCGGGGATCTCCGCCAGGTCCTTATCATTTTCCTTTGGAATCAAGACCTTCTTGAGCCCTCCGCGCAAGGCGGCCAGCAACTTCTCCTTGAGCCCGCCGATGGGCAGGACCCGCCCGCGCAGGGTAATCTCTCCGGTCATCGCAACGTCGCGATAAACGGGAATTCCGGTTAGCGCCGACACCATAGACGTGATCATGGCGATGCCGGCCGACGGACCATCCTTCGGCACCGAGCCTTCGGGCACGTGGATGTGGATATCTCGCTTCTCGAAAGTCGGCGGCTCGACACCGAACTGTACCGCGCGAGCGCGCACGAACGCATTGGCCGCCTGGACGGACTCCTGCATGACGTCGCCCAGCTTGCCGGTCACCGTCATCTTGCCCTTGCCGGGCACGAGAATCGCCTCGATCGACAGGAGCTCGCCGCCCACCTCGGTCCAGGCGAGGCCCGTGCTCACGCCGACCAGGTCCGCTTCCTCCACCTCGCCGAAGCGGAACCTGCGCACACCGGCGAACTTCGCAATGTTGCGCGTGGTGACCTTGATCTGATCGATGCCCTCGTTGACCGTGATCTCCTTCACCGCTTTGCGCGCAAGGTTCGCGATCTCGCGCTCGAGGTTCCGTACCCCGGCCTCGCGGGTGTAGTAGCGGATGATGTCCCTGAGCGCCCCGTTGGATATGGACCACTCGCGTTTCTTGAGTCCATTCTGCTTGAGCTGCTTGATGATCAGGTGCCGCCTCGCGATCTGGATCTTTTCATCCTCGGTGTATCCCGGAATGCGGATGATCTCCATGCGGTCCATCAGCGGCTGAGGCATCCTGAGCGTGTTGGCCGTGCAGATGAACATCACGTCCGAGAGATCGTAGTCGACCTCGAGATAGTGGTCCTGGAAGGTGTGGTTCTGCTCGGGATCGAGCACCTCCAACAGCGCCGAGGTCGGATCGCCGCGCCAATCGGCGCCGAGTTTGTCCACCTCGTCGAGCAGGAACAGGGGGTTGGACGACTTCGCCTTCTTCATCCCCTGAATGATCTTCCCGGGCATGGAGCCGATATAGGTCCGCCGGTGCCCGCGGATCTCCGCCTCGTCGCGCACGCCACCCAGGGACATACGCACGAAATTGCGTCCGGTGGCTCGGGCGACGGAGCGGCCGAGCGAGGTCTTGCCGACGCCGGGAGGACCAACGAGGCAAAGGATCGGACCGCGTAGCTTGTTCATGCGCTGCTGGACGGCGAGATATTCGAGGATGCGCTCCTTGATTTTCTCGAGACCATAGTGATCCTCGTCGAGGATAACTTCCGCGCGCCTTATGTCCTTCTTGATCCGCGTTCGCTTGCGCCAAGGTATCGACAGCATCCAATCGAGGTAGTTGCGGACGACCGTCGCCTCGGCCGACATCGGGCTCATGTTGCGCAGCTTCTTGATCTCCTGCTGCGCTTTTTCCCTGGCCTCCTTGGTGAGCCGCGTCTTCTTGATCCGGTCTTCCAGCTCCTGGAGCTCGTCGCGGCCCTCCTCGCTTTCGCCAAGCTCTTTCTGAATCGCCTTGAGCTGCTCGTTCAGATAGTACTCGCGCTGCGTCTTCTCCATCTGGCGCTTGACGCGGCTGCGGATCCGCTTTTCCACCTGGAGGACGCCGATCTCGCCTTCCATGAAGCCGTAGATCTTCTCGAGCCGCTCGCTGATCAACGAGGCCTCGAGCAGCTCCTGCTTCTCCGCGATCTTCAGCGACAGGTGCGATGCGATGGTGTCCGCGAGCTTGCCGGGCTCCTCGATCTGGTTGATCGAAACCAACACCTCGGGGGGCACCTTGCGGTTGAGCTTGATGTATTGCTCGAACTGCGAGACGACCGACCTGCTGAGCGCCTCGACCTCCTGCGCGTTACCGATGTCCTCGCCCGCCGGCTCGGCATGGGCCTGGAAAAAGTCGTTATTCTCCGCGAAACTGACGATTCGGGCGCGCTGACCTCCCTCCACCAGCACCTTGACGGTCCCGTCCGGCAGCTTCAGCAGCTGCAGCACCGTGCCCACCGTGCCAACCATGTAGATGTCAGCGGGACTCGGGTCGTCTTGCGCGGCATCCCTTTGCGTGACAAGCAGGATCTGCTTGTCATCCTTCATCACATCCTCCAGCGCGCGCACGGACTTCTCGCGACCCACGAACAGGGGCACGATCATGTGGGGGAAAACCACAATGTCCCTTAACGGCAGAACGGGATAGAGGGCGGCTCGCGCAAGTTCCAACATCGTTCCCCTTCAATTGGGGCGATCACACCCAGATCGCTTGAAGCGGTTCTGCTCAGATTTGGGCCTTCATCGACACTGTATCAAGCCTCAACAGGAAATCGAGGCGGTCCCGCGTCTCCCGCGCCTCAGGCGCTGGAGCCGATGTCCTCGCGCCGATCGGCGTAGGCGTGCAAGGGCGCCGCCCGACTTTCGATGACCTCGGCGTTGATCACCACCTCCTCGACCCCATCCAGCCCGGGCAACTCGAACATCGTGTCCAGGAGGATGCCTTCCATGATCGAGCGAAGGCCGCGCGCCCCGGTCTTCCGCGTGATCGCCTTGCTCGCGATCGCACCCAGCGCGTCCTCTGTGAAGGTCAGCTTGATGCCCTCCATCTCGAACAGGCGCTCGTACTGCTTGACCAACGCGTTCTTGGGTCGCGTAAGGATCTCCATCAGCGCCCCCACGTCGAGATCCTCCAAGGTGGCGATGACCGGCAGCCGGCCGATGAACTCCGGTATCAGCCCGAACTTGAGCAGGTCCTCCGGTTCGACCGAACGCAGGATTGCACCCGCCGAGCGATCGTCCGGGCTGCGCACGTCGGCGCCAAACCCCATCGACGACCCCTGCCCCCGGCTGTTGATGATCTTCTCAAGGCCCGAAAACGCGCCGCCACAGACGAACAGGATGTTCGTCGTGTCGACCTGCAGGAACTCCTGCTGCGGGTGCTTGCGGCCACCTTGGGGCGGCACCGAGGCGACGGTGCCTTCCATGATCTTGAGCAGCGCCTGCTGCACGCCCTCGCCCGAGACGTCGCGGGTGATCGACGGGTTGTCGGATTTGCGGCTGATCTTGTCGACCTCGTCGATGTAAACGATTCCGCGCTGCGCCCGTTCGACGTTGTAGTCGGCGGCCTGGAGCAACTTGAGGATAATGTTCTCGACGTCCTCGCCGACGTAACCCGCCTCGGTGAGCGTCGTTGCATCGGCCATCGTGAACGGAACGTCGAGAATACGCGCCAGCGTCTGCGCGAGCAGCGTCTTGCCGCAGCCCGTGGGGCCGATCAGCAGAATGTTGGACTTGGCGATCTCGACTTCGTTTTTCTTGTTGCCCTGGCCCAGGCGCTTGTAATGGTTGTGGACTGCCACGGACAGCACCCGCTTCGCCTGGTCCTGGTCGATCACGTAATCGTCCAGCACCGAGCAGATCTCGGCCGGGGTCGGCACCCCGTCACGGGATTTGACGAGGGTGGACTTGTGCTCCTCCCGGATGATGTCCATGCACAGTTCGACGCATTCATCGCAGATGAATACCGTCGGGCCCGCGATCAGCTTGCGAACCTCGTGCTGGCTCTTGCCGCAGAAAGAGCAGTACAAGGTATTTTTCGAATCGCCGCCGCCGGACTTACTCATGCATACCCCGTCATTGGCCCCGTCATTGGCCCCGTCATTGGGAGGCCGTGCCGTCCATCACGCGCCGTGAACCGCAATGCCGCCGGGTGTCCGCTTCCTCCCTGAAAGCCTTGTCGCTGCCCGAATCAGGTACAACGCGCCGATGTCCTGCCATTCAACACTAGCTAACAAGCCTGGATCAACAATTAGTTAAGCGGGATTCTTCGGGCGGTCACGTTCATTTGAAGACTTACCACTGTTTTCCTTTTTCTCCCCGTTGTCGTCGCCGGGCGGGCGGTGGGTTATCACCTCGTCGATCAGACCGAAGTCGCGCGCCTCCTCCGGCGTGTAGAAACGGTCACGATCCAGGGCCGTTTCGACCTCGTCGACGCCCTGGCCCGTGTGCTCCGCATAGATCTCGTTGAGCCGCGCCCTCAAAGCCAGCATCTCCTTGGCGTGGATCTCGATGTCGCTCACCGGGCCCTGGATGCCGCCGGATGGCTGGTGCACCATGATCCTCGCATTGGGCAGAGCGTAGCGCTTGCCGCGGGCTCCCGCGGCGAGCAGCAGCGAGCCCATCGAAGCCGCCTGCCCGATACACAAGGTTGAAACATCGGGCCGAATGTACTGCATCGTGTCGTAAACCGAGAGGCCCGAAGTGACTATCCCACCCGGGGAGTTCACGTAGAAGGAAATATCCTTGCTGGGGTTCTCCGCCTCGAGAAACAAGAGCTGTGCGCAGATGAGGGTCGCCACCCCGTCGTCCATGGGACCGGTGAGGAAGATGATCCGCTCCTTGAGCAGCCGCGAGTAGATGTCGTAGGCCCGCTCGCCACGGTTCGTCTGCTCGACGACCATGGGAACCAAAGTATTCATGTATGTGCCTGCCACGTTTGCCATCCCGCCCGTCCTCGCTGCCTCAGTCAGCTTTCTCCGCTTGTCGGGCCGTGCCCCCCGCCGGAGGCGAGGGCTCCTCGTCCGGAAGATTCACGAGCTCCGAACCGGAAATCGTGCGCTCGTTCACCTTTGCCACACCGAAGATATAGTTGACGACCTTGTCTTCGAAGATCGGCGCCCGCAGCGTTGCCAGCGCCTCCATGTTGTTATTGTAGTAGTCGATGACTTTCTGTTCATGACCCACATGGCTGCGCGCCTCCGCCATCACCGCCCGGTTGAGCTCCTCCCGGTCCACCGTGATGCCGTTCTTCTCGCCGATCGCCGATAGAACCAGGCCCAGGCGCACGCGCCGCTCGGCAATGGACCGATAAACGCTTTTGAGTTCGTCCTCGCTCTTGTCGGCATCCTCGGGATCGAGCCGATTTTGCTTTCGCGCTTCGTCGACCTGCGCCCAGATCGCCGCGAACTCCGCCTCCAGCATCCCCGGCGGCACGTCGAATTTATGCAGCTCCTCGAGCCTGTCCAGGAGCTGGCGCTTGAGCCGGGCGCGGGTGTTGAAGGCGTACTCGCGATTGAGCTGCTCGCGCATCGCCGACTCGAGACCCTCGAGACCGTCCATGCCCAGCGTCCTGGCGAACTCGGCATCGACCTGGATCGGGATCGGCTCACGCAACTCTTTGATATCGCAGGAAAAACGCGCCTCTTTTCCGGCGACCGGGGCGGCATAGTCCTCCGGGAAGGTGACAGCGATCTCGACGCTGCCGCCCGCCTTGGCTCCCACGAGCTGGTCCTCGAAGCCCGGGATGAAGCCTCCAGCACCGAGCTCCAGCGGTACACCGGTCCCGGAGCCACCTTCGAACGCCTCGCCCTCGATGCGCCCGAGGTAGTCGATCACCACGATATCGCCCTGCCGCGCCTCCCGGTCCTCGGTAACCTTCTCCGATTTTCGATGCTGCGTGGCCAATCTTTCGAGGGCCTCCCGCACCTCGGCGTCGGAGGCCTCCACCTTGATCCGCTCCAGCTCGATCGCGGCCAGGTCGGCGATCTGGAACTCCGGGAGCAGCTCGACCGACATGTCGAACTCGAGATCCTTGCCTTCGTCGAACGTCTTGACTTCGATCTGAGGCTGGGTAGCCGGCTTGAGCCCCCGTTCCTCCAGGAGCTTGGCGGAGCTGTCGCGTACCGTGCCTTCCAGCACCTCCGCCATGACGGACGGGCCGAATCTGCTCTTGAGTATCCTCATGGGCACTTTCCCGGGCCGGAACCCGGGAATGCGGGCGCCACGCCCGACTTCGGTCAGCCGGCTCTGCACTTTGGAATCGATGTCCTCGGCCGCGACGACCACCTTGAATCCGCGCTTCAGCCCATCGACGCTTGTCTCGGTGACCTGCATGACCAGTACTTTAGCTGCCTCCACTCACGGCTGCGGCGGCGCGACACATGCCGTGCGATTGGATGGTGGTGCGGGCGAAGGGACTCGAACCCCCACGACTGTGAAGTCACCAGGACCTAAACCTGGCGCGTCTACCAATTCCGCCACGCCCGCGACCGCCGGGCCCGGCACGTTCGAGAGGGCCGCCCAGGTCGGCCAAGAGCGGTTTCCTATACCATCAGGCCGGCCGAGTAAACACGATCAGGCGGCAGTCGTATGCCACGCGGCAGGGCACGGGTCAAACGCCGGGCCGGTCCGGCGAGTCGCCCTTCCGGCGCTCCAGAAGGCCGCGTAGAACGCCCGGCAGCGCCTCGGGCAGATCCTCGGCGATCAGACCGGGTCCGATGCCGCCGGCCGCCGCCCCATGCACCCAGACGGCGGCGGACGCGGCCTCGAAGGGCGGCATGCCCTGGGCGATGAGCGCGGTCACGAAGCCCGCGAGAACATCACCGGATCCGGCCGTCGCCAGCTCCGGTGGTGCATTGTCGTTTATGACGGCGCGGCCGTCCGGCGCGGCTACCACCGTGTCGGGTCCCTTGAGCACGATGACGGCGCCGCTCGTCCGGGCGGCCGCGCGCGCCCGCGCGAGCTTGCTGACGGCCGGCTCGAACAGTCGCCGGAACTCGCCCTCGTGGGGCGTCATCACGCAGGGACCGCGGACGAGACCGAACAGCTCGGCCGGCTCGTCGGCGAACACGCTCAGCGCATCGGCGTCGAGCACGGCCGGCTTGCCGAGCTCCAGGCACGCGCGGACGCTCTGCCGGGTCGCATCGGTGACGCCGTTTCCCGGACCCACGAGGACAGCCGACACACGGGGATCGCCTATCAGTGCCCGCCAGTCTCCCTGGTCGGCCACCTCGCGCACGATGAGCCCGGGCCGGTAGGCGCGGTAGACGCCGGCCGCCGCGGGCGTGGATGCGATCGTCACGAGCCCGGCGCCTGCGCGCAGCGCCGCGTGTCCGGCAAGTCGCGCCGCCCCCGTCATGACCTCGCCGCCGAGCACCACCGCGAGACCACGCGCGTACTTGTGGTCGTCCTCGGCGGGCCAGGGATAACGGCCGAGCCAGCAGATCGGATCGTTCACCCACGTGGCCGGAGCGATGTCGGCCAGCACGCCCTCGGGAATGCCGATGTCGGCCAGAACCACCTCGCCGCAGTAGCGCCGGCCCGGTAACAGGACATGGCCAGGCTTGCGGCGGAAGAACGTGACGGTCACGACGGCCTTGGCGGCCGCGCCCATGACCTGCCCGGTATCGCCATGCACGCCGCTCGGGACGTCGACGGCAACACTCGGGAGGCCACGCTCGCCGATGGCCTCGAGGACCGCTTTGGGCACCCCCTCCACCACCCGCGCGAGACCGGCGCCGAATATCGAGTCGACCACGACCTGGGCCCCGTCGAGGACAGCCGGTGCAAGCGCATCGACGCCACCCGTCCAGCGTGCCGCCGCGCCCGCCGCGTCGCCGCTCAGGCGCTCCCCCGAGCCCAGCAGCGCGAGGGACACCGCCAACCCCCGCTCCGCGAGGACCCGCGCCGCGACGAAACCATCGCCGCCGTTGTTGCCAGGCCCACAAAGCACGGCGACCCGGGCGGCGGGCCAGCGGGCCGAGACCGCATCGGCCACCGCGGCGCCGGCAGCCTCCATGAGCTGCTCTCCGGCAACCCCGCCGGCCATGGCCGCCTTGTCGGCCCGGTGCATCTCCTCGGTGGTCAGAAGGACCGCCTCGCCGCCGCTCCAATCGTGCATGGACCCTCCGCGTCTCCGGGCACGGCTGCCGCCCACTATACAAAATGGGCTAATCCGAACGCCTTAGCCAATATCCCAACTTCAGATATGCCGAAAAACGCGGCTCCGGCCTAGCCTCCGCGCTATGACCTGGCTCGCCCCTTACGCCCGCCTGCCGGCGCCGGATCCCATGGCGGTCACCGTGGCGGTGGTACCGGTCTTGCTGCTGCTGCTGGCGGCGAGCGGGCATGGTCGACATCGTACAACAAGTCCGGCGCTGTGGGCGTCGTTCCTCCTCGGCGCCCTGGTTGTCGTCCCGGTGGGCGCCCTCGGCGTGCAGCTCGCCGGCCTCGCGCCTCCGGTCGAACGGATATACATGAACGCCACCTTCCATTCCTTCGTGAACGCGGGGTTGCTCGAGGAGTCGGCCAAGCTCGCGATGCTTGTGGTGATCGCCGCCTGCTTCGCGCCCCGGCCGAAGGACTGGATCGTTCTCGCAACCGCCACGGGGCTCGGATTCGCCGCGGCCGAGAACGTCATCTACGCGGCCGCCATCGACCGCTTCGACGTGCTGGCGATCCGCTCGATTACCGCCATTCCGGCGCACGCGGCGATCGGGACTCTCATGGGAACCATGGCCCTGCTCGCGGCCGGTCGCGGCGTCGCCGGGGCCTCGCTGGTTCTCCTGGTGCCGGCGGTCTCGCACGGCCTCTACGACCTCCCACTGCACGTCGTAAATGGAATTGTGACCAACGAACACGAGCTAACCACTGAAATCATTCTATTTAACGGCGGTTTGTTCGCCGTCGTGTTCGCCGCTTTGGTCGTTTTCGCGGCAACCGGGCTCGACGTCGCCCGTCGAAACGCGGTGGCGCCCCCGATCCGTCCTCGACCCGTGGGTCAACAATAGGGCGCCGGGCTCGGACCAGTCCCGGTTTTCCTTGGCCCTTAAGGAACTTGCAAGCATATTCTCTTATTCAGCGGCGTCATGGAGGTCACGTCGGACACGGGCGATAAGATCGGACCGATGGAGGGTGGTCCGGCCACCGCCCGGCGGCAAATTCGGATCAGCCCTCCCGATCCGCCTCGAACCGGATCCCTGGTCCTTCTCGGCTCCCTCGTCGTCAACATCCTGTCGCTGGGACTGCCCATCGTCATCCTGCAGGTGTACGACCGAATCCTGCCCAATCAGGCAACGGACACACTGTTTCTTCTTGTCCTGGGCCTTTCGATCGTGCTCGTCCTCGACGGCGTGCTGCGTTTTGCCCGTGCCTACATAAGCGGCTGGCACGCCATGCGGTTCGAGCATGTGGCCAACTGCGCCGCCGTCGATCGCATGCTCGCAAGCGACATCGCCACACTCGAGGCGGAGACGGCTGGCGTGCATCTGGACCGCCTGGGCGCGATCGCTACGCTGCGCGGCTTCTACGCCGGCGAGTCGAGGATGATCATGCTCGACTTGCCCTTCGTGATTCTGTTCCTGAGCCTCATATGGGCTATCGGCGGGCCTCTCGTCGCGGTCCCACTGGGGATATTCGCGGTCCTGGCGACCGCGGCAGGGTTCGTGACGCTGGTCCTCAGAGCGATGCTGAACGAGCGGGCCAGTCTCGACGAGAGACGCTACAGCTTCATCATCGAGGTGCTGACCGGCATCCAGACGGTCAAATGCTGGGCCATGGAAGCGCTGATGCAGCGGCGATACGAGCGCCTGCAGGAGGGTGGTGCGGCCAGCACCTACCGCGTGGTGTTCGTGAGCAACCTCGCCCAGGCGATGAGCACGCTTGCCGCGAACCTGGCACTTGCCGGCGTCGCCGGAGCCGGCGCGGTCTTCGTCATGAGAGGGCAGCTCACTCTCGGCGAGCTGTCCGCCTGTACCCTGCTTGCCGGCCGCTCGGTACAGCCGCTACTACGCGGCCTCAGACTATGGACGCAGTTCCAGGGCCTGACGGTGGCGCTCGAGCGCTTCTCTCAGCTGTTCCGATACCCGCCCGAGTCCGTGGAAGAGCTGGAACCCGCTCCCCCGCTCAACGACGCCATCACGTTCGAAGACGTAACATTCTCGCACGAACCGGAGTCGCCACGTCTTTTGGATCGGGTCAACCTGCGAATCACCCAAGGCGAGATCCTGGCCATTACGGGAGACTCGGGTAACGGCAAGACGACGTTTCTGTCGCTCATCGCCGGCATCCTGTCGCCCACCGAGGGACGCATACTCTACGACGGACGGGATATCGCCTGCTACGACCGCGGCACCCTGCGCGGGAGGATTGCTTACATCCCACAGAGCCCGGACCTGTTCCAAGGGTCGCTCATGGACAATCTGACAATGTTCCAGGGGCCCGGCGAAATCGGCAGTTCGGTCGCGGCGGCCAAGCAGCTCGGGCTCGATACGATCATCAGCCGACTGCCCGCCGGCTACGACACGCGGGTCGGCGACAGCGTTGAAGACGAGATCTCGGACGGACTGAAGCAGCTGGTGGTTACCGCCCGGGGTCTCGCCAAGAGACCGGATATCATCCTCTTCGACGCGGCCAATAGCGCCGTGGATTTCGCCAGCGACAACGCACTCAGGACGACACTCCTGGGGCTGAAGGACCAGGCCACGATCGTGCTGGTGAGCCACCGCCCGTCGCTTCTGGCCATTGCCGATCGTCTCTATCGGCTCGAGAACGGCCGCCTTTCCGACGAAGGCGGGCGGAAATCCATCGGCGCGGCGCCAGAGCGGAGGGTCGGCACGTGACCCGCGCCGCGACGGCGGCCGCCACGCTTATCGAGGAGCCGGGCCACGGTTTGGACCGTGCGCTGCGCGATGGCGGCCACGGCTTTCACGCGATCTCGGAGGCGGCGGCCTGCCTGCGACCACTCCTGGCCACCCTCAACTGGCACGGCGAAGCGCGTCAGATCGCCGAAGCCCTGCCGCACTTCGCCGACGACCTCGATCTCCACGGACTACGGAAAGTCCTCGCCAACCTGAACTACGCCACGCGCCCAGCGCGCGCCGCGTTGGACTCGATCGATCCACGCCTCATCCCCTGCCTGTTCGCGCCGGACGAAGGGCCGCTCATGGTCGTGACTGGCCTCGAGGGCGGCACGCCCATCGTCTTCGACGGCGCGAGCGGGACGATCCGCAAAATCGCGGATCGGCGGAAACGGGGCACGGCGTACTTCATCTCCAAGACCGAGCCCGAGGTCGTGGCCAGGCAGATGATCGCCGAGGACTGGCTCAGCAACGTGGCGGCTCGGTTTCGCGGCGGCATCATCCAGCTGATGGTCATCACTTTCGTGACCAGCGTGCTCGGTTTGGCGGTGCCCCTTTTCATCATGGCCGTCTACGACCTTGCGATCACCGCGGGTTCTTTGCACAGCCTGTATTTCCTCGCCGCCGGCATTGCCATCGCGCTGGTGGGCGATTTCATCCTGCGCCTGATCCGGGCACGGCTGCTGGCCTACATCGGCGCCCGCCTCGATATCATCGTCGGCAACGCCGCGTTCCAGCAAATCCTGCACCTCCCCGTGGCGATGACCGAGCGCGCGACGATCGGCGCCCAGGTCTCCCGCCTGAGGCAGTTCGAAACGCTGCGGGAGTTTTTCACGAGCCCGCTCGCGACCGTGTTTCTCGAGGTGCCCTTCGTCGTCGTTTTCATCGCCGTGATCGCGCTCATCGGCGGCCCCCTCGCCTGGATCCCGGTTCTCATGATCGCCCTCATGGCCATCGTAGCGGCCATTCTCGCGCCGGCTGTCCGCCGGGGCATCGGCGCGTCGAGTCAGGCCATGTCCAGGCGACAGAATTTCCTCATTGAGATGGTCGCCAAAATCCGCGGCATAAAAACCTATGCCGCGGAGCGGGTATGGAGCGAGCGGCATCGGGAACACTCGGCCCAGGCCGCCAGGGCGAGCTTCAAGGCCAGCCAGATCTCAATCCTCATTCAGTCCACGGCACAGCAGCTGATGCTGGCCGCGGGTCTGGCCGCGCTCGGTTTCGGCGCCCTCAGGGTGCTCGACGGCAGCATGACCGTCGGCGGCCTGATCGCCTGCATGGCGCTGACGTGGCGCGTCCTGTCCCCGCTCCACACCGGGTTCCTGAGTCTCACACGGCTCGAGCACGTGAGGCTGGGACTGCGCCAGGTAAACCAGCTCATGGGGCTCAAGCGCGAACTCGAGCCCGGCAAGGCCGGCGTGCATTATCGGACCTTCAAGGGCCACGTGGCTTTCGATCGGGTGAGCCTGCGCTATCTGGCCGATGCCCGGCCGGCGCTCCTCGGCGTGAGCCGCGTGATCGAGCCGGGTCAAGTCGTCGCCATCACGGGAGCCAGCGGGGCCGGCAAGTCGACCATGCTGAAGCTGGTGGCGGGCCTCTACCAGCCACAAACGGGCGCCGTGTTCATCGATGACATCGACATCCGCCAGCTCGATCCTGGCGAGCTGCGTCGCGCCATCGCCTACGTTCCCCAGACCATCCACCTGTTCCACGGCACGGTGGCGCAGAATCTCCGCCTGGCCAACCCCACCGCGACCGACGCCGAGCTGGCGGCGGCAGCGGCGTCGGCCAACGTGCTCGATGACATCCGCGCGCTGCCGGAGGGCTTCGAGACCCGCCTGACGAACGAGATGCAGGGTCACCTGCCCAACGACTTTCGGCAGCGGCTGGCGCTCACCCAGGCCTACGTCAAAGAGGCCCGCATCTACCTGCTCGACCAGCCGGCGAACACGCTGGACGCCGCCGGTGAGGCGGCGTTTCGCGACAGGCTGCTGGCGCTCAAAGGGCGGGCGACAATCATCATGACCACCCACAGACCCAGCCACGCCAAACTGGCGGA
Source organism: Alphaproteobacteria bacterium (assembly GCA_046759605.1). GTDB lineage: Bacteria > Pseudomonadota > Alphaproteobacteria > UBA6615 > UBA6615 > JBHICL01. The sequence goes on from JBHICL010000023.1 coordinate 14,341, forward strand.
CCAGGTGCTCGTTCTTCGGGAAGGCGTGCTCGCGGCCGCCGGCCCCCCCGAAGAGATCCTCACGCGCAGCGGGAGGGCGGCACGTTGACGCGAAGGCAGCGGAAAAGGACCGCGCGACGGCGCCAGCTCGTCCGTTTCCTCTCTCAATCCCTCGTTCTCGAGGAATCGGGTCCACCGCGCCTGATCGTCCAGACCATCGCGGCCATCAGCTTCCTCGTCATCGGCCTGTTGATCTGGGCCGGCGTCGCCGAGATCGGAGAGGTCGCGGTCGCCGACGGACAGATCATCCCGGCCGGGTCCGTGCGCCTGGTGCAACACCTCGAAGGCGGCATCATCGCCGAGATCTTCGTCGATGAAGGTGACGTGGTCGAGGCGGGACAGTCATTGGTGCGGCTCGAGGCCGCCGCGGCGCTGGCAGAGCTGGAGCAGCTCCGGGCGCGTCATGCGGCGCTGCTGCTGCAGGCGGAGCGGCTACGGGCTTTCGTCGACGGCCGCGAGCCGGATTTCAGCCGCTTTGGCGTGGCGCATCCCGAGCTGCAAGCGGACCAGGAGGCGATCCTCGCCATGCAACGCGAGGCCGCTGTGAACCGCCGTCAGGTGCTCGAAACGCGTGTGGAGCAGAGGCGGGCCGAGTTGGCAACACTCGAGGAGCAGCGCGGGTTCCTGGGCGACCAGGTGGCGATCATTCAGGAACAGGTCGATGTGCGGCGGCAGCTGCTCGAGAAGGGGCTCGCTTCGAGGCTGTCGTTCCTGGATACCGAGCGCGCGCTCTCGCGGGCGCAGGGGGAGCTCGCCGAGACCATCGGCAACATCGCGCGCGCGATCGAGCGGTTGAACGAGGCGGAGAGCAGTCTCGCCGAACTCCACGCCAACGATCGCAGCGACGCGCTAGCGGAGATGGGGGAGGTAACGGCCGAGATTGCCGAGGTCCGCGAGGCTCTGGTGCGCCTCGAGGATCGCGTGCTGCGTCTCGAGATCATCGCCCCCGCCCGTGGCGTGGTGCAGGCGCTGGCGACACGGACGGTGGGTGGCGTCGTCGCCCCCGGTCAGATCCTCATGGAGATCGTGCCCTTCGACGACACCCTGGTCGCCGAGGTCAGGCTGGCGCCGAGGGACATCGGACACGTACGCGTCGGCCACAAGACCATGGTCAAGGTCACCGCGTACGATCCGGCTCGTTTCGGCTCCATTCCCGGCCGGATCATCCACATCTCGCCGTCTACCTTGCTGACCGAGACGGGCGAGCCCTACTACAAAGGCATCATCGAGCTCGAGCGGAATTCCCTTGGAGGCGAACCGGGCACGAACCTCGTTCTGCCGGGCATGATCGTCAACGCCGACATCAGCACCGGCAGCCGGTCGCTGCTCCAGTATCTCGGGGCA
>JBHICL010000024.1:0-15644 GCA_046759605.1 Alphaproteobacteria bacterium
ATACGGCGACAGTATCGGCCGCGTCTATCGCTACAGCCTTGTCGGCTCGGGGCTCGGAGCCCTCGGCATCATGGCGTGGCTGTTCGTCCTGTCGCCCGCGGACAACCTGCGCCTCGTCCTGGCACTGGGCCTTCTGGCGGCGGCGCTGACATGCCTCGCCGGTCCCGAGCGCCGATTGTGGTCTGGCACGGTACTGGCGGTCGCCGCGCTCGTGGCGCCGGTCCTCGTGCCCTCGTCGTGGATGGCCCTGCGGATCTCGGAATACAAAGGTCTCGAGAGAGCGCTCCTGGTGCCGGGCACCACGGTCGTCAGCGAGTCCTCCAGCCCCCTTGCCCTGCTGACTGTCGTCGACAGCGCCACCATCCCCCTCCGGCACACGCCGGGGCTCAGTCTGCACAATACGGCCGAACCACCCCGGCAGCTCGGCGTCTTCATCGACGGTGACAATCTGAGCGCAATCACCGCTTACGACGGTCGACGGGAGTCCCTGGCCTATCTGGACTTCGCCACCTCCGCGCTGCCGTACCATCTGCTGCCGGCGAGCCCCGAGGTCCTGGTCCTTGGCGCCGGGGGCGGCGCCGACATTTTGCAAGCCCTGTATCACGGCGTCGCTGGCATAGATGCGGTCGAGGTCGATCCAAGGATGATCGATCTCGTGAAGAACACCTACGGCGACTTCTCCGGCGGTATCTACGACAACCCCAAGGTGCGGGCGCATCTGAAGGAGGCCCGAAGCTTCGTCGCGGGCAGTACCCGGCGCTGGGACCTGATACAGGTACCTCTTCTCGACTCGTTCGCCACGGCGACGGCCGGCGTCCACGGTCTGAGGGAGAGCTACGTCTACACGGTCGAAGCCGTGTCGGGCTATCTGCGCCATCTGCGGCCCGGCGGCATACTGGCAATGACCCGCTGGCTCGCGCTGCCGCCGCGCGACAGCCTGAAGCTGCTTGCCACGGCCGTGGCAGCGCTCGAGCAAAACAGCGTGGCCGAGCCCGCGCGCCGACTTGCGATGATTCGGGGCTGGAACACCACGACGCTGGTGGTGAAGAACGGACCGCTGAGTGGGCAAGACATCGACGAAATACGCCGCTTCGCCGACGAGCGCGCGTTCGACCTGGTTTTCTACCCCGGCATGACGCGCGCCGAGGCGAACAGGTGGAACGTCCTCGGCTCGCCCATGCTCTACGATGGCGCCCAGGCCCTCGTCGGCCGGGACCGGTTCGGCTTCATCGAGCGCTACAAGTTCGATCTGAGGCCGGCGACCGACGATCGGCCATATTTTCACGATTTCTTCCGATGGCGGGCGCTTCCGGACCTGCTCGAGCTCAGGTCCCGGGGTGGCGCAGGGTTGATCGACTGGGGTTATCTGATCGTCGTCGCGACCCTGGTCCAGGCAGCAGCAATCGGCATCGTGCTCATCTTGCTTCCCCTGTGGATCCGGCGAACCCGGGACATATCGCACCCGGACCGCTGGCGTATCGCCGCGTATTTCGCGGCGCTTGGTCTTGCATTCCTGTTCGTCGAAATCGCCTTCATTCAGCGGTTCATCGTCTTCCTTGGCCACCCGCTCTACGCCATTGCGGTCGTGTTGAGCGCCTTTCTCGTGTTCGCCGGACTGGGCAGCGGCTACACACCCTGGCTGGCAGCCCGGCTTTCGCGAGACCGAACGACCCTCCTCGGGCGCCTATCGGCGATCGAGCTGTCGGTCGCCGGTATTGGGGTGGTCGCCGTCCTTTATCTCGTGCTCCTCCCGGACCTGCTCGAACTTTTCGTGCCGCTTTCGGCGGCGATGAGAATCGTCATCGGCGTGGGTCTCATCGCGCCGCTGGCCTTCTGGATGGGGATGCCGTTTCCGCTCGGGCTCACGCGGGTGTCGAACCGCGCGCCCGACCTGGTCCCATGGGCGTGGGGCATAAATGGATGCGCATCGGTCGTAAGCCCCCTCATCGCCACGATCGTCGCGATCGACTTCGGCTTCACGTTCGTGGTGTCCGGCGCGGTGGTCCTCTATGTTGCCGGCGCCCTCGTGCTTCGCGCCCCCCTCGCCACCGTGAGCCCGCAGACGGTTCCCGCCTCTTCGCTCTAAAGGTCGGGTCGTGTCGCGGGAGGCGGCTTGACCTGGATCAACGAGGCCGATCGTGCCCCATGCCACCATCTGCCATGTGGTGGAGAAACCGCCGATTCGCGTCTGAGATTTCGGCTCCTTAGTGGATCAAATCGATGCGGTCACTGCTGCGACGCGGGCTCCTGATTGCAGCGATCATGGCGCTCAGCGTAATCCCGGGCTCCGGCGTTACGGTGCTGGGAAGCGAGGAGGAGGAGCTACTTTTCCCCGGTGGGCCCGACATCGCATGGCCGCCGATCGATTCGGCCAACGGCAGAGTGCTTTTCGCCACCAAGGGATGCGTTCTTTGTCACTCGGTCAACGGGGTGGGCGGCCTGGTAGGTCCGAGTTTCGATGCCGCCAGGATGCCGCCGTTCGCCAACCCATTCGATCTTGCCGCGAGAATGTTCCGCGGCGCCGAGGCCATGATAGAGCTGCAAAAGCGGAACCTCGGCTACCAGATCGAGCTGACCGGACAGGAGCTCGCCGACATCATCGGCTTCATACATGACGAAGAAGAACAGCTCCGGTTCTCCGAGGACGATATCCCGCCCTGGATGCAGGAGCTGATGCCTTACCGGCGCTTATAGAAGACGCGGCCCGGTCGGGCCGCGAGATCGCCGGGCGGCAGCCGAGAAAAGTCTGATCGGACCTTCCCCCGTGATCTGATCATGCGTCGAGAAGAGCTCCAGCCAGTCAAGCAAGCCACAAGGAGACGTTCGCAAGGTCTGCTGCACGCCTCAATTCTTTGGGCGTTGGTCTGTGGCGGCCCTTCTTTAGCCACACTTCTTCGGCCCAGCCGGCCGGCTCTACGTGGCGCATGAACCCCGAACGACGTCAGAACTGCTCGCCTTCGGTCGACTCGGGCATGGCTGCCGTCGAAGCCGCCCCGCCGGCGACCGCGTTGGCGACGGCATCGAAATAGCCGGTTCCTACCTCCCGCTGATGCCGAACGGCTGTGTAGCCTTCGTCGGACAGCGCGAACTCGGCGTCCTGAAGCCGTGCATAGGCGGCCATGCCGGATTCGAGATAGTCGCGCGCCAGCTGAAAAGTGGCATGGTTCAGGCTGTGGTAGCCGGCCAGCGTCACGAACTGGAACTTGTAGCCCATGGCGCCGAGCTCCCGCTGGAAGCGTGTGAGCTCGGCCGGGCCCATTGCCCGCGACCAGTTGAACGACGGCGAGCAATTGTAGGCCAGCATCTGCTCGGGATGCTCGGCCTTGATCGCTTCGGCGAAGCGGCGGGCCTCGTCGAGGTCGGCCGAGGGGGTCTCGCACCATAAGAGGTCGGCATAGGGCGCGTAGGCGAGCCCGCGCGCGATCGCGCAATCCAGGCCACCGCGGATCCGGTGAAAGCCCTCGGGCGAGCGCTCGCCGGTGACGAACGGCTGGTCGCGCTCGTCGCTATCGCTGGTCAGGAGCCGCGCGCTGTTGGCGTCTGTCCGCGCCATGATCAACGTCGGCACGCCGAGCACGTCGGCCGCCAGCCGCGCCGCGTTGAGGGTGCGAATGAACGCGCCGGTCGGCACCAACACCTTGCCGCCAAGATGGCCACACTTCTTCTCGGCCGCGAGCTGGTCCTCGAGATGCACGGCGGCGGTGCCGGCCTCAATGAACGCCTTGGTCAGCTCGAAAGCGTTGAGTGGCCCGCCGAAACCCGCCTCGGCGTCGGCCACGATCGGCACGAAGAAATCGAGCGACGTCGTCTCCTTCTCACAATCGCGTTCCATCGACTGAATCTGATCGGCGCGCATGAGCGCCTGGTTGATGCGCTTGACGGCCACGGGGCCGCTGTCGACTGGGTACAGGCTCTGGTCGGGATACATCTGTCCGGCGGTGTTGCCGTCGGCTGCGACCTGCCATCCGGACAGATAGATCGCCTTGAGCCCGGCGCGAACGTGCTGTACCGCCTGGTTGCCGGTATAGGCACCGAGGCTCGGTACGAACGCCTCGCTCTTGAGCAGGCGCCAAAGCTTCTCCGCGCCGCGCTCGGCGAGCGTGTGCCGTAGACGGAGCGAGCCACTGAGGCGGCTCACGACCTCTCGCTCATAGTCACGGCGTATCCCGGTCCACCGGTCGGGTGCCCAGTGGGGTGCCGGCCATGTCGATGGGTGCGGCCGGGGCGCATGACAAACCAGGGGCATGTCGTCCTCGTAATGTCGGCGTTTCTCGATCGCGGGCTGGTTGACGTCATCGCGCGGCATCCGATCTCTCCTCCACGATAATGGGTTTGTAAATCTAGTCACTAATAGTGCATAGACCGCAATAACCTATTGGTATACAATGAGAAAACTTGTCAATGCTTTGTCAAGCGATGCTCACTGGTTTGTTAATTTTGTAAAGGTACGAACATGGCGACAAAAGAATCACGACAGACCCCACTGTCCAGGGGCACGGTCAAGCCTGCGCTGGGCGCCAGTATCAGGCGTCTTCGCCGGCGCAAGGGGTTGAGCCAGGTAAAGCTCGCCCAGCGGCTCGAGATCTCACCGAGCTATTTGAACCTGATCGAAGGCGGCCGCCGAAACGTGACCGTGCCGCTTCTGTTTGGGCTGTCACAGCACCTCGGGGTCGGGCTGGCGGAGTTGGCCCCCGGCGATGAAGGCCAACTGGCCGCTGATCTGATCGAGCTTTTCGCCGATGATCTGTTCGAAGACCACGACCTGACGACGAGCGACGTGCGCGACCTGGTCGGCGCGGCGCCTGCCGCCGGCCGCGCCATGCTCACGCTCTACGACGCCTATCGCAAGACGCGTCAGGATCTGGCGAGCCTAGTGGACGGCGATCCGAACGGGAACGGGGCGGGTAACGAAGTGCCTGCGGCCCGCCTGCCCGCGGAGCAGGTCTCGGACTTCATACAGGCCGAGCGCAATCACTTCCCGTCGCTGGAGGACGCCGCCGAGCGGGTGGCGCGGGACATCAGGCTGAGCGACACCGACGCCATGCAGGGTATGACCACCTTCCTGGCGAACGCGTTCGGCGTCCGCGTCGCGACCCTTCAGCCCGGCGATGGTCGGGCGATCGCGCGGCATTTCGATCGCAAGGCCATGGTTCTCGAGATCTCCGAAAGCCTGCCGCCGGCCAGTCGGCAGTTCCAGCTCGCCCACCAGATCGGGCTTCTGGCCGCAAAACCGGAGATCGACGGGATCCTGGAACAGGCGGATCTGTCTGGCGACGACACGCTTGCTCTGACACGGATCGCGCTTGCCAACTATTTCGCCGCCACCCTTCTGATGCCTTACGAGGATTTCCTGATGAGCGCGCGCCGGCTCCGATACGACATCGATCTTCTGGCCCACCGCTTCGGGTCCAGCTTCGAGCAGGTGTGCCATCGTCTTACGACCCTGCGGCGGGACGGCGCCAGCGGCGTCCCGTTCCACATGTTGCGGACCGACATCGCCGGCAACATCTCGAAACGACTTTCCTTGTCGGGCATCCACATCCCGCGCCACGGCGCGGCCTGTCCGCGGTGGAATGTTTATGCCGCCTTTCTGCGACCCGGCGCGATCAACGTGCAACTGTCGCGGATGCCCGACGGCCGTACCTATTTCTGTATCGCCCGCGCGATCGAGAAGGCGGTGGGCGGCTATCACGCCCAGCACACCTATCACTCCATCTGCCTCGGCTGCGAGATCGGCTATGCGCGCGAGCTCGTCTACGCCGATGGCATCGACCTGGAGGACACGAGCCTTGCCGTGCCGATCGGCGCCTCATGCCGCATCTGCGAACGCATGGACTGCCGGCAGCGGGCCTTTCCGCCGGTCGCGCATCGCCTGAACTTCGACGAAAACACGCGTGGCCTTTCGGCGTACGTGTCCGCAGACTAGCCTCTTATGTTTGATAGCAAGGTTTTTGGCAACACGCATGGCCTCCGGCCAGCCGGCATCGAGATCGAAGCATTGGCGCCTACGGCAGGGGGCGAGCCCTTCGATCCCCCACGAGGAGCCGTTTCGAAGCCAGTTACCCGGGAAATTCGTTCAGGACATCGAGCGCCTCCTCAACGTCGAGCGTCGTGTGGTCCGCCGAAATCTGGAAGCGGATCTCTTCGTCACCGCGGGGGACCACGGGGTAGTTGAGACCCGTGGCCAGCACGCCGTGCTCCCTCAGGTGCCCCACCAGCGCCGACGTCCGCGCCGTATCGCGGACCATGAGCGGAACCACGGGATGTTCACCGGGAATCGTCTCGAAACCCAGGTTCTCCAAGCCAGCCTTGAAACGCGCGGTCATCGCACGCAGGTGCTCCAGCAACCGGAGACCATGTGGGCTGTCCACTATGTCCACCGCTTTTCTGGCAGCGACAGCCTCGCCCGGCGTAATGGGGTTCGAGTAGATATAGAAGGGCGAGGTCTCGCGCAGATAGTCGATGATCCCTCCGCTCGCGACCACGTAGCCCCCGTTCACACCGAAAGCTTTGCCGAGCGTGGCCACCAGAAGGTCGACCTCGCTCGCCCCCGTGTATTCCTCGGCGCCGCGGCCGGTCGCCCCAAAGGCGCCGACACCGTGCGAATCGTCGACAATCACGAGCACGTTCTCGGCGAACGCCGCGTCATACTTGCGTGCGAGGTCCATGATTTCGTGGAGGGGGGCGTGATCGCCACGCATGCTGAATATGCCGTCGGTCACAACGATGCCGCGACGGCACGTCTTGCTGACGTCCTCCAGATTCTCCTCCAGCTCCTTGATGTCCAGGTGACGGTAGACACGCTTCTCGGCGGGTCGTGCCAGACGAACGGCGTTTATGATGCAGTTATGGTTCAGCTCATCGCTGATGACCGCCGTTCCATCGGTTATCAGCGGCGGGAGGACGCCCATGACCGTTGCGTAGGCCGAACTGAAGATCATCGCCCCGTCGCGACCGTGGAATGCCGCAAGGCGGCCTTCGAGCGCCACATGGGGTGCCCAGGTGCCGCTGATGAAACGAACGGCTCCGGGCCCGGTGCCCAAACCGCGCACGGCTTCCTCCTCAGCGGCGACAACCTCGTTCTGAAACGATAGTCCGAGATAACTGTTCGAGTTCATCCTGAGAAAAGGCTTATCGCCGTGTCCCTCGAGGAGGAAGCGCGGTCCCTTTCCGTCTCGCGGAGGAATGACGGCGCTTATCACACTCTCGCGCCCCTTCCGGGTGCCGGCCCGGTCCAGGTCGCGAACTTGTGACAGCAGGATTTCTTCTATTCTGTCGTGGGGCATCGGGACCTCTCCAAGCACCAAAACCAGCTCATCTTGCCGCCCTCAACCTCCGACGGAGCTTCTCGAGCATGTCTCGGGTCATGGCTTCCAGATCGTATGCCGGCGCCCAGCCCCACTCCATGCGCGCGGCCCGGTCGTCCACCGCGCGGGGCCAGGTATCGGCTATCGCCTGACGGACCGGATCGACCTCATAGTCGATGACAAACTCGGGAATATGCTTCCTGATCTCTTGCGCCAGCCTTTCCGGTGTGAAGCTCATCGCTGTCAGGTTGAAGGCGTTTCGGTGTTTCAACAGAGACGCATCGGCTTTCATGATCTCGATCATGGCCCGGATCGCGTCCGGCATGTACATCATATCCAGGCGGCTATCGGGCCGAAGAAAGCACGTGTAATGCCGGTAGCGGATCGCCTGGTAAAAGATATCCACGGCATAGTCCGTCGTTCCGCCGCCCGGCGGCGCAACGTGGGAGATCAGGCCGGGCAGCCTCAGACCCCGCGTGTCCACACCGAAGCGCAGGGCGTAGTAGTCGCACAGGAGCTCTCCCGCGACCTTGGTGACGCCGTACATCGTGGTGGGGCGCTGCACGGTATCCTGGGGCGTCTGGTCGTGCGGGGTCGACGGGCCGAAGGCGCCGATCGAGCTCGGGAAGAATACGGAGCATTCATATTGCCGCGCCACCTCCAGCACGTTGTAGAGGCCGCCCATGTTCACACTCCAGGCGACCTGCGGCTTCTCCTCGGCCACGGCTGAGAGTATCGCCGCGAGATGGTAGATCGATCCCGCATCATGCCGACGCGCCGCCTCCTGGATCTGGTGGAGTTGCGTGCAGTCGACGTGCTCGTACGGCCCTTTGGCTCCCCTGGCGCGCGCCGGCAACACGCGGATGTCCGTGGCTATCACCCGGTCGGAGCCGTAGCGCTCGCGCAGCGTCGGCACCAACTCGGAACCGATCTGCCCGAGCGCGCCCGTTACGAGAATCGTGCGCATGCCTGTCCATTCCAAATGAGTTCACTGGTGATCGAGTCCGCGGAGCGGGTCGATCGTGAGTTCGATCCAACCAAGGGTACCGGTCCAGGCCCTATCATGCGCCTGGACCATAGAACCGTCCCGGTCGATATCCAAGCGGCGAGGGCGATGCGGAACCTCATCCCCGCGTCTTGACGCGCATCAATGCACTTGGGCCATGGGCGCATAGCGTCGGGGCCGGGAAAGGGTCCCTCAAAGGTTATCGCGGTGTTCACTTTGCGTCATAGTCGGAGAAGGATCCCCGATACCGTGTCGAACGACGTTCAAGAAAGTGCCCGCAAGCCTTACCACGCGCTTGGCGTCGGCGAGGTGATCGGCCGTCTCGACGTGGATCCCGAGCGAGGGCTGACGACAGACGAGGTTGTGCGTCGGCGCAAGCGCTACGGTGAGAATCGGCTGGCCGAGGACGCCGGCGCCAAGCCGCTGGCCTTGCTGTTGCGACAATTCACCGACCTGATGATCGTGGTGCTGCTGGTGGCCGCTGTTGTCGCCGGTCTGATTGGCGAGGCCATAGATGCCATCGCCATCCTGACCATCGTGATGCTCAACGGCATCATTGGCTTCATCCAGGAGTACCGGGCCGAACGCGTGCTGCGGGCGTTGCAGGAGCTAAGCGCTCCACATGTTCAGGTGCAGCGCGAGGGTCGGAGCGAGCAGGTCGCCGAGGCCGGCCTCGTGCCCGGCGACATCGTGCTTCTGGAGGCCGGCAATGTCGTGCCCGCCGACCTGCGCGTCATCGAGACTGCCAACCTGACGGTCGACGAGGCGGCGCTGACCGGTGAGTCCGTGCCTGTCCTCAAAGACGCGGAGGCCGCGATCCCGGTGGACACACTCGTAAGCGATCGTACGACCATGGCGCACAAGGGCACGCACGTGACCAGCGGACATGCCCGATGCATCGCCGTGGCCACAGGCGCCCAGACCGAGCTTGGGCACATCGCCAAGCTGATGCGTGAGCGCGAGCGGCCGATGACCCCGCTGCAGAAGCGTCTCGCGAGCTTCAGCCGCCGGCTGTCAGCCGCCGTCCTCGCGATCTGTGCGGTTGTCTTCGTCGCCGGCCTGCTGCGCGGCGAGGCGCCGCTGCTCATGCTGCTGACCGCGGTCAGCCTGGCCGTTGCCGCGATCCCCGAGGCGTTGCCCGCCGTGGTCACGATCGGGCTGGCGCTCGGCGCGAAGCGCATAACCGGCCACAACGCCGTGGTGCGGCGCCTGCCCGCGGTGGAGACCCTCGGTTCGGTCACTATCATCTGTTGCGACAAGACCGGCACGTTGACCCAAAACACCATGCGGGCCGAGAGCTTCCGCACGCCCCAGGCGCTGGCGAACGAGCTGCCGGGGGCCGGGGAGGCGGACGGGTGTTGGCACGCGCTGGGTCGTGCCATGGCGCTCAACAACGACGCCAAGGCCGACGCGGCAGGCGTCATCCGTGGCGACCCCACGGAAGTGGCTATCCTCGAGGCCGCGCGCGACGCCGGTTTTGCACGCGAGGCTCTGGAGGAGAATTGGGCCCGTACCGGAGAAATCTCCTTCGACTCGCGGCGGCGCCGCATGACCACCTTGCACCGGCGCCCGGACGGAGTGCTGGCGATCGTCAAGGGCGCCCCGGAGGCCATTTTGCCGCTCTCTCGGGATCAGCGCGCCGGCGACGGCACCAAGCCTCTGGACAGCGAAGCCTTCTTGAAGATCGCGGAGGAGGCCGCGCGGTCCGGCTATCGCCTGCTCGCCTTCGCGGAAAGAAAGCTGGACCAACCGCCACCGAGCCCGAAGGCCGAGGACGTGGAGCGCGACCTGACCTTTTTGGGGCTGGTCGCCCTGGCGGACCCGCCGCGACCACGGGTGGAGCAGGCGCTGGCCTCCTGTTCGACCGCGGGCATCGCCGTGGCCATGATCACCGGCGACCACCCCGCCACCGCCAAGTCCATAGCCCGACGCCTCGGTATCGTCACCGACGACGGCGTTTTGACCGGCCGCGACCTGCAGGACCTTTCCGAAGAGAAGCGAAGCGAGGCGGTCTCCCAGACTCGCGTCTATGCCCGCGTCTCACCCGAGCAGAAGCTCGACATTGTGACGGCCCTCCAGCGACGCGGGCAGTTCGTCGCCATGACCGGAGACGGGGTGAACGACGCACCGGCGCTGAAGCAGGCCGACATCGGCGTCGCAATGGGCCAGAAGGGCACCGACGTGGCCCGCGAGGCGGCGGACGCCGTGCTGCTGGACGACGATTTCGCGACCATCGTTGCGGCGGTCGAGGAGGGGCGGCGGATCTACGACAACATCCGCAAATTCATCAAATACACGATGACCAGCAATTCCGGCGAGGTCTGGACGATCTTCCTGGCCCCTTTCTTCGGCCTGCCGCTGCCGCTCCTCCCGATTCAAATTCTCTGGATCAACCTGGTGACCGATGGCCTCCCCGGGCTTGCCCTAAGCGTCGAGCCGCAGGAACGCAACGTCATGGACCGACCGCCGCGGCCGCCCAACGAGAACGTCTTCGCGCACGGCATGTGGCAGCACATGATCTGGGCCGGCTTGTTGATCGGCGGCCTGTCACTAGGTTCCCAGGCCTGGGCTTACCACAATGGCTCCGAGAACTGGCAGACTGTCGTCTTCACCGTGTTGACGCTTTCCCAGCTCGTGCACGCGATGGCGATCCGTTCCGAGAGGGAATCGCTTTTCACCATCGGCTGGTTCAGCAATCCCTCGCTCTTCGGTGCGGTCGTTCTGACCCTGGGCCTTCAGATGGCCGTGGTGTATGTCGATCCCTTGCATGTGGTGTTCAAGACGGGCGACCTGACGCTCGAGGAGTTGCTCGTGTGCCTGGTAGTGCCCTGGGTAGTGCTTCCCGCGGTGGAGATCGAGAAATGGCTGTTTCGCCGCGGTCTTATCTACCAGGGTCCCCGGCGCCATCAGAAATCCCGCACAAGGCGCCCCCGGGGTTACTAAATTGTAAAGTTCAGCCGAGACTCCGCATCCCCCGCCTTCTTTAATGCTGCGTCGTTGGCGTCTTCCCTCCGTTCTTCTATTTCATCAGGCTCTTCTATTTCATTCACAGCGTCACTCCGATGTGGAAATGAACCTATGAAGCCGTCGGTTCAGAGATTCGTTCGCTCTGGAAAACAAATCTGCATGGATAGGTAAGACCACTCCAATTTCATTCAGAATCAACTCGTTACGGAAGTCCGTGCCCCGTTCAAGTTGGGAACGAATACTTTGAACCAGCGCACCAACGGTGCGATAGGACTCGGCGAATCCCGCTCGTGTTCCCACGCATCCCCTCGAGCACGGCGGCGAGCACATGACCTTTGTCCAAATAAAACCACCTTCGAAGTAATTTGAGCGTAATACATGATTTTCGAGGTAATAAATTTACCCGTTTGGAGTTCCTTTTCTGAACGTTCACAGTAAATGCTGCACCTGATCCCAAACAGGTGCGCAAGCGTTTCGGTGGCTAACTAGGCCCCGTCGTGACCCGACGGGGCCATTTTCTTACACAAGGCCGCTTGTTTGGAAGCGCCCGTTTCACAGGCAACGCCCGTCATTTTGGAATTCCAACGCGCTTCGAACTTCCGAGCCGATATCTTCTTATGAGCATCGAACAGCCCTGCTCATTCGCAACAACGTCAGAGCCTGAGGATGTTACGGGACCGAAGCGCGCTCACGATCTTAGCAATCCCCGTGCTCCTGAGCATGGTACTGACCGCCTGCTCCGTGAAGCGGATGGCGGTGAACGTGATCGGAGACGCGCTCTCCGACGGAGGCGGCGTCTACGCCTCCGACGACGATCCGCAGCTCATCCGCGAAGCCATACCATTCGGTCTCAAGACCTACGAGAGCCTTCTGGCGGTGTCGCCCGATCACCGCGGGCTCCTGCTGGCCGCGGGGCGCGGCTTCACCGTCTATGCCTTTCTGCTGCAGAAGGAAGCAGACCTCTTCGACGCAGCCGATATCCAACGGGCCCGCGCACTGCGTGCCAGGGCCCGCCAACATTATCTGCGAGGCCGCGACTACGCGCTACGCGGCCTTGCTCAGGGGCACGACGACTTTACCGCCCGGCTTTTCCGGGAGCGGACCGCCGCCCTCGAAGCGATGACGCGAGAGGACGTGCCGTTCCTCTATTGGGCCGGTGTCGCATGGGCGGGGGCGCTGAGCGCCGCCAAGGACGACCTGGGCCTCATCGCCGATTTGCCCATCGCCGCGGCCTTGGTCGAGCGTGTACTGGAGCTCGATGAGAACTACGAGCTCGGCGCGGCCCACGAGTTCATGATCTCCTACGAAGGCAGCAGGCCCGGCGGCAACAGGCAGGCGGCCCGAAGGCATTACCGACGCGCTCTCGAGCTGTCACAGGGCGCCCGCGCCTCGACCCACCTCGCGCTGGCCGAGTCCGTGACGATCCGAGAGCAGAACCTGAAAGAGTTCCGGGCACTCATCGCCGCCGCTCTCGCGGTGGAGCCCGACCTCGTGCCCCAGCTTCGCCTCGCCAACACGATCGCGCAACACCGCGCGAAGTGGCTCGAGTCGCGCATTCCCGAACTCTTCGTGGAAACAGACCTGTTGGGGTGATTGCGATGCGACCAGCAACCGGGTTGATGATGGCCATCGCGATCCTGCTCGTGGGGCAGGTTCCGGCAGCGGCGCAAACGATCAAGCTCGGGACGCTCGCGCCCGAGGGCTCCCCCTGGTACCGGGTCCTTCGCGACCTGGGTGAGACCTGGCGTGAGGTGAGCGGCGGACGTCTCGACCTCCGCATCTATCCCGGCGGCGTTGCCGGCGATGAGCCAGACATGGTGCGGAAGATGCGCGTCGGGCAGCTCCACGCCGCGGCACTCTCGGGAGGTGGCCTGAGCAGGATCGCGCCGGAGATCCAGGCGCTTCAGATGCCGATGATGTTCCGCACCGACGAGGAGCTCGACTACACCCGGGAGCGGATCGCTCCGACCCTCGAGGCGGCTCTGGAGGCAAAGGGCTTCAAGGTGCTGAGCTGGAGCCACGCGGGCTGGGTGCACTTCTTCGCCCGGCAGCCGGTCGTGCGCCCCGAGGACCTGAAACCGTTGCGTCTGTTCGTGTGGTCGGGGGACACGGCCTACATCGAGGCCTGGAAGGACGCGGGCTATCGGCCGATACCCCTGGCCGCGACCGAGATCCACACGGCATTGCAGTCGGGCCTGATCGACGCCTTCGCCACCACGCCCATCGCCGCCCTGTCGTTTCAATGGTTCGGCCTGGCGAGCCACATGACCGACCTGAAATGGGCCCCTCTGGCGGGGGCGTTGGTGATCTCGCAACGCATGTGGGAGGAGATTCCCGCGGATATGAGGCCGCTCCTCATCCAGGCCGCGCGCGATGCCGGCGTCCACCTCCAGCAAGAAGCACGGAGACTGGACGCCGAGTCCATCGAGGTGATGAAGAAGCACGGCCTGGTCGTCCACAACGTTCCCGCCGACGTGGCGGCCCGCTGGGAACAAAGCGCGCGCGCCAGCTACCCGAGGATCGTGGGGCCCGTCGTCCCCGACCACATCGTGGCAGAGGTGGAGCGGCTGCGTGACGAGTACCGGGCCGCTGGAGGTGACGATGAAGGCTGACGTCCGCGGTCGCAACGGGCTCGCGGCGGTGGGGCTTCGCGCGGAGAACGCGCTCACCGCCACGGCGCTGTTGGCAATCGGGGTCCTTCCGGTCCTCGAGCTCTTCCTGCGCGCGTTTTTCGACACAGGCATCCCCGGAACCTCGGGCTATGTGCAGCACCTGACCCTGTGGATCGGCTTTCTGGGCGCGATGGTCGCCGCCAGAGAGCGACGCCATCTGAGCCTGTCGACGGAGATGCTGCGTCTGCCGCCCGGATATCGGCGAGCCGGATCGGTGTTCGCAAGCGCCGTCTCGGTCGCCGTGGCGTCGGGGCTGTTCTGGGCCAGCCTGCAGTTCGTGCGCAGCGAGGTCGACTCGCCGATACGAATCGGCGGATGGTTGCCCCTTTGGGGCGCGGAGACGATCCTGCCGGTCGCCTTCGCGGTCGTTGCATTGCGGACCGCCATGCAGGCGGGTGGTGTCAAGGAACGTGCCCTCGCCTCCCTCGGCGTTCCCGCGGCGGCTCTTATCGGGTTCCTTTCGGGACCCTTCGCAAGCCAGCTGATCTGGCCGGCCATGGCCGGTATCGCGGTGGCGGCGTTTCTCGGCGCTCCGATCTTCGTCATCCTGGGGGGCACGGCGCTGTTGCTGTTTTTTTCCGGTGGTATCCCTGTCGCCGCAATCCCCGTTGAAACGTACAGGATCGTGGTTTCCCCGCTCATTCCAACGATCCCGCTATTCACCCTGACCGGCTACATTCTCGCCGAAGGCGGCGCCAGCCGGCGGCTGGTGCGTCTGTTTCGCGCCCTTTTCGGCTGGCTGCCGGGGGGAATCGCCGTCGTCGCAACACTCGTCTGCGCCTTCTTCACCACCTTCACCGGCGCCTCCGGCGTGGGGATCCTCGCCCTCGGCGGGCTGCTACTGCCGGCGCTCCTCGCAAACGGCTTCCGGCCCCGCTTCTCCATCGGCCTTCTCGCCGCGACCGGCTCGATCGGGCTGCTGTTCCCACCGAGCCTTGCGGTGATTCTCTATGGAGTCGTCGCCCACGTGCCGATCACGGACCTTTTCAAGGCCGGATTCGTGCCTGGAATTCTCATGGTCTCCATCGTCTCCATGTTCGGCATTCGCGAGGGCCTCAAGGCACGGACCGAACGGCCTCGCTTCGACCGGCGCGAGGCGGCCGCCGCTCTTTGGGAAGCGAGGTGGGAAGTTCTGCTGCCGTTCGTTGTGCTGTTCGGGATCTTCGGTGGCTTCACCACCTTGATCGAAGCGGCCGCATTGTCCGCGGTCTATGCGTTGACCGTGGAGACACTCGTCCACCGTGACCTTCATCCGACCAGAGACGTGCCGGGGATCTTCCTGAAGTGCGGAACCGTCGTCGGCGGCGTGTTCATGATTCTCGGGGTTGCAATGGGCCTTACGAACTTTCTGGTCGATGCGGAGGTCCCCATGAGGGCGGCCCAATGGGCCGAGACGCACATCGGGTCCCGGATCCTGTTCCTGATCGCCCTCAACATCTTTCTCCTCATGGTCGGCTGTCTCCTGGATATCTTCTCGGCGATCGTCGTCGCCGTGCCGCTGATCCTGCCGATCAGCCAGGTGTTCGGGATCCATCCTCTGCATCTGGGGATGATCTTTCTCGTCAACCTCGAGCTCGGGTACTTGACGCCCCCGGTCGGCATGAACCTCCTGCTCGCGTCCTACCGGTTCGATACGCCGCTGCTCAGCGTCTACAACAGCGCGCTCCCGTTCCTGCTGCTGCTCCTGCTCGT
>JBHICL010000025.1:0-15614 GCA_046759605.1 Alphaproteobacteria bacterium
CCCAGGAGCGCGCGGCGTTTGAGCCAGGGGCTGGGGCGGTAGCGGGGGTCGGCGTAGAAGGCGTGCATGGCCTCGAGGATGGCGAGGATGCGCCTGGGGCCCAGGCGGTCGCCCCAGGCGAGGGGGCCGTGGGGGTAGCCGAGGCCCAGGGTGACCGCGAGGTCGATGTCCTCGGGCGTGGCGATGCGCTGCTGGGCGATGTCGCAGGCGACGCTCACCACCATCGCGATCACACGCTGGGCCACGAAGCCCGGGCTGTCCCCGATCACCGAGGTCGGGACGCCCGTGCGAGCGAAGAGCGCATGGGCGCTGTCGAGCATATCTCGGCGCGTGGCGGGGTTGCCCATCACCGTCCAGTGCTCCACCGGCTCCACCAGCATGTCCACCGCCACCGTCCGCGCCGGGTCCAGCCCCTCCGCCAGCGCCGCCGTGGTGCAGTCCGCGCCCAACGGCGTCACCACGCACAAGCTCGCCGCCCCCGGCGCGTCATCCCCCTCCAGCTCGGCGCCCGCCGCCCCGAGGCTCGCGCGCAGCGCCTGGCAGGCGGCGGGGTCGCCGCGGCTGATCCAGACGGGCACATCGCGCCCCGCGGGGACCGGCGGCGGCGCGGGCGCCACCGGCGAGCCCTCCCGGTACTCGTAGAAGCCCCGGCCCGCCTTGCGGCCCAGGAACCCGGCCGCCAGACGCCGGCGCGTGATGGGGGAGGGGCGGTAGCGCGGCTCCTGGTAGAACTGGTCGTAGATGGACTCGAACACCGGGTGCGACACGTCGAGGCCGGTCAGGTCCAAGAGCTCGAACGGCCCCATGCGAAACCCGAGCGCGTCCCTGAGTATGCGGTCGACGCTCGCGAAATCGGCGATGCCTTCCCCCACGATGCGCAGCGCCTCGGTGCCATAGGCCCGGCCCGCGTGGTTCACCAGGAACCCCGGCGTGTCCGTCGCCGTCACCGGCGTGTGCCCCACGCGCCGCGCCAGCTCCCCCAGCGCCGCCACGACGCCCGGCTCGGTCCGCACGCCCGGGATCACCTCCACCAGCTTCATGAGCGGCGCCGGGTTGAAGAAATGAAACCCGGCGACCCGCTCGGGCCGGGCGCAGGCCGCGGCGATGGCGGTCACCGAGAGCGACGAGGTATTGGTCGCGAGAATGCAGTCCTCGGCGACGACGCCCTCCAGCTCGGCGAACAGCAGGCGCTTCACCTCCAGGTCCTCGACCACCGCCTCGACCACCACGGCGCAGGACGCGAAGGCCGCGATCCCCTCAACGACACCGAGCCGGCCCTTCGCCGCCTCGGCCGCGTCCCGGTCCATGCGTCCCTTGGCGACGGCGCGGTCCAGCATGTCGCCCACGAACGCCACGGCCTCCTCCGCGGCCCCGGCGCGGGCGTCGCTCAACAGCACCGGGATGCCGGCGACGGCCGCCACCTGGGCGATGCCGCGCCCCATGGCGCCGGCGCCCACCACGCCCACGCTCAGGTCCTCTCGCTTCATGTCCCAGACCATGCGCCCACGTTCCTACGGGCCGGAGCCACCGTCAATCCGGCGTTGCATCCCGTAAAGTGCATATGCATTCTTCAGGGAGCCCAAAGGAAACATCGGAATGATCGGCGCCCTCTGGCGAGGAGAGATCGGCCTGGCTAGGACGTTCTGGCTCTACGGCTGGTTCGGAGCGTTTCTCCTGAAACTGCCCAGCTTCTTGCTGGAGCTGACCTACCCCTGGTTCAGGATTATGACCGCCGCAGAGACCCCCGGCTTCGGCATGCTTCAGATCTACGTCATCTCTTCCTGGATTCCGTTCGGGTGGATCCTCTTCATGCTGGTGCCGATATGGCGCAGCGCCTCCAATTACCAGGGGCCGCTCCGTTGGGCCGTTCTGGCGAAGGTCAGCGTGGGCCTCTCGGCTCTTCTGGTTCTTCTACGGATCATTCAGCTGGGAGGGTAGCCACCTCCGCGACCGGCGCATCCGCGCGCGCAATGGCGGAACAGGTCTCTGCCGCGCAGTGGTCCGACACCCAGCGGCACAGGTCGGCCACCGCGCCCTCGATGTCGCCGGTGGCGAGGGCCTGGATGGTCAGCACCGCGCGCCGGCTCGCCTCGGTGACCGGGCTGCGCGCGTCCTGATACCAGTTCCAGCGCCGGCACAGGACCTTCTCGCCATCGGCATAGACCACCTCGCCCGGCTTGGGCGGCTCCACCGCGGCCAGGTCGTTGCCGAGGCGGATGAAGGTGTCGGTGGGGCGGCTGAACCGGAACGCCAGGTCGCCCGCGACCTTGTCCAGATCGTCGGCGCCCACGGGCATCAGATGCATGGCCGAGACCGCGTTGTAGGCATCCACCAGCGCGTTCACCCGGGGCAGCCCGCGTCCCTGCTTGATGTTCTTGATCAGCCGCTCGACCGACGGGCGATAGCTGGTCTTGCGGATGCCGAACCCCTTGTAGGCCTCGCGCCACTCCGCGAGCTCCCGGATCTCGCCCAGCTGGATCGCGTCATAGCGGGCCAGCACCCCGGCCTCCACCTCGCCCACGGCGGCGTCCAAGGCCGGCGGCCGCCCGTGCGCGACCTCGAGCCCCGTCGCCACCACCAGACCGATGCGGCAGGCGGGAAACGACCCCACGATCTCGGATATGTCCAGTCTCACCACGGCGCCCACACCTCTCGCATACGGCCCTTTCATCCGGCCGCGTCCGAGAGTAAAGGATTCCCGTACCGGGACGCCATGGCGGCGAGGCGCGAGGGGTAGCCACATGAACGACGTAACGATCCGGGCCGCGGTCGCCGAGGACGCCGCGGTCATCGCCGGCTTCGCCAACCAGTTCAACGCCCTCGAGGGCAAGAGCGCGGAGCTCTATACCGAGGCGCTGGTGCGCGCGCACGCCTTCGGCCCCGAGCCCGCCTTCGCCGCGCTGGTCGCCGAGCAAGACGGCGCGCCCGTGGGCTACGCCACGTTCCACAACTCGTTCGATTCCGACCGGGCGATGCGCACGGTCTGGCTGCTCGATCTGTTCGTCATGGAGCAGGCGCGGGGCCAGGGCATCGGCCAACGGCTCATGGCGGCGGTGGCGAGGGCCGCGGTGGAACGCGGCGCCGGCTCGCTCTGGTGGGGGGTCCGCTCGGACAACGCGAGGGCGCGCCGGTTCTACGCCCGCCTGGGCGCGGTGGACGACGACGCGCGGATTCTCGAGCTTGCCGGCGACGCCCTCAGGGCCCTCGCGGACACCGAGACCGGGAGCGCCTGATCCGACCCCGCTACAGCCTTACCAGCACGGCGCCCGCCAGGACCGCAAGACAGGCGCCGGCGCGCCACGCGGTGAAGCGCTCGCGCACGAAGATGGCAGCGAGAACGGGGGCGAGGACCACGCTGGTCTCCCGCAGCGCCGAGACCGGCCCCATCGGGGCCACCGAGAGCGCCCAGATGGCGATCCAGAACCCGGCCATGGAAATGGCCCCGGCCGCGAACCCCGGCCGCCAGTTCCGGCGCACGGCGATCACGAACGCGTCGCGACGGCGCGCGAGCACAATCAGCGTAATGGGGATCGCCTCGAGGGCGAACAGCCAGGCGGCATAGGAGTGCGCCGATCCGGCGGCCCGGGCCCCCAGCCCATCGACGACGGTATAGGACGCGATGAACGCGGCCGTGGCGAGGGAGTAGGCGACCGCTCGGGAATCGTCGGTGATCCGGCGGCCGCCCTTGAGCGCGAGACTCATGATGCCCGCGACCAGAACCAGCACGCCGGCCAGGGTCAGCGGCCCCAGGCGCTCGCCCACGAAGACCCAGGCGGCGATGGTGACCAGCAGCGGCGCCGTGCCCCGCGCAAGGGGATAGACCTGGGCAAGATCGCCGTGGTCGTAGGCGCGGATGAGGAAGAGCTGGTAGCAGACATGCAGGACGACCGTCACGCCGAGGAACGGCCAGGCCTCCGGCCCCGGCAGCGGCAGCGCCAGGACGAACGGCAGCGCGATCGCGCCCGAGGCCAGCTTGAAGAGCGCCAGGGTGCTCAGGCGGTCCGCGCTCGCCTTCATGAAGACGTTCCAGCTGGCGTGCAGCAGAGCGGACAGCAGAACCAGCAGTGCAACCGTCGTGGTCATGCTCGTATCGGTCCATGCCTACCATAGCACGCGCGCCGCCGACCTAGGGCTTCTCACCGCGTGCCATCCGCTGCTGAATGTCGTCGATGCAGGGCATCATCTCGGCGATCGTATCGACCACGTAATGAGCGCCGGACGCGGTCATACTCGCCCAGGCGCGGTCCCTCTTTATCCGCTTCTCCTCGTCGCCAAGCGCCTCCCACTCCTCCAGCGGCAGGCCGACCTCGTTGCCGGAGACGGCGAGGCCGATGGTCCACATGCCGGCGTTCAGGCCCTCGTGGATCCCCGGGATCGTGTCGTCCACCTTGACGCAGGCGTGCACCGTGTCGACCCGAAGGTTGATGGCGTTCTGCAGGCACATGAAGGGGTAGGGACGACCCGCCGGCACCTCCGCGGCGCAGACGGTGGAGTCGGGGACATAGCCTTGCCGGGCGGCGTCGGCGAGGTTGATGTCGGTCATCTCCTTCAAGTAGCCGGTGGTCGACCCGATCTTGATGTCCCGGGACCTCAGCTCGCCGACCACCTCGAGGGTGCCAGGTATGAGCGTCGAATAGGTCGACAGGCATTCGAGCTGGAGCGGCACGAAGTCGGCGAACATGGCCTCCACGTCCTCCTCCCCGGGGAGCCGGCCGTGCACCTCCTCCCAGCGTGTCCGCACCGCGGGCAGCTCGGTGATCCTCTGGATGTGGACCTTCTTGTGTGCGCCCATGGGGGCCCGCGCCTCCTCCATGGTGATCGGCACGCTCTTGCGCTGGAAGACGTCCACGAACACCACCGCGGGGGCCATGCAGCCGAAGTCCATCGTCGTGCCGGCCCAGTCCAGCAGCACCGCCTGTATCGGCCCGCGATAGGTGCGGGAATAGCTGAAACCGTGGATCTGGCTCATGGTGGGTCCCCTTGTTTCCCGATGTTGGCGGGAGGCTAAGCCTGGGCCGGCGCGTAGCTGGCGACGCCCATTGCCTCGAGCGTGTCGCGGATCGCCGCGAGAACGCCGCGCATCTCATCCGGACCCAGGCGGCCGATGCAGCCGATGCGGAAGCTCTCCGCCACCGTGAGCTTCCCGGGATAGATCACGTAGCCGCGCCCGCGCAGGCGGTCGTAGAAATCGTCGAAACGGAAACGCGGGTCGGCCGGCATGCGGAAGGTGACGATGATCGGCGCCTGCAGCCGGTCCGGCAGCAGGGTCGCGAAGCCCAGGGCGCGCATGCCCTCGACCAGGATGTCGCGGTTCTCCCGGTATCTGCGGCCGCGCCCCGCGACGCCGCCTTCGGCCTCGTGCTCGTCGAGCGCCCGGTCGAGGGCGAGGATCGTGTGTGTGGGCGGCGTGAAGCGCCACTGCCCGTTCCTCTCCATCGCGACCCACTGGTCGTGGAGATCGAGGCTCAGGGACGGGGCGTTGCCCTCCGCCTGCGCCAGCGTTCGCTCCTCGGCGATGCAAAAGCCCATTCCCGGCGTTCCCTCGAGGCACTTGTTGCCGGAGGCCACCACGGCCTCGAAAGAGACCTGCCCCGCATCGAGGGGTATGGCGCCGAACGCGCTCATGGCGTCGATCAACAGTCCGCGTCCGTGGCGGGCGACGACCTCGGCGATCGCGCCCACGGGGTTCAATATGCCGGAGGTCGTCACGCAGTGGACCGCTGCCACGTGGGTGATCTCCGGGTCCGCTTCCAGGTCCCGGCCCAGGGCGCCCGGGTCGTTGGGCACGTCCTCAGGCGTCTCCCGGGTCACGGACCTGCGCCCGATACGCTCGCAGATCCTTGCCATTCGCCGGCCGTAGGCGCCGTTCACGAGGACGAGGACCTTGCCCCTCGCGGGGACCAACGTGCCCAGCATGGCCTCGACCGCGAAGGTGCCGCTGCCCTGCAAGGGCACACAGACATGGCTTCCCTCGCCACCGGCCATCCGCACCAGCCTCTCCCGGACGCGGCGATTGATCCCGATGAAGTCGCGATCGCGGGAGCCGAGATCGTGCAGCATGGCCTCCTTGACCGAAGGCGAGGTGGTCAGGGGGCCCGGCGTCAACAGCCAGGGATCGCCGGTGGGCGAGGCGGCGGGCGCGGCGTCCTGGTCCATGGTGGGCGAGCTCGGCATGTCCGGGGCTCCGATTCGGGCGGGCGGTGGCTTGCCCCCCAATATGAGGGTTGGCGACCAGGTGGCGATCACGTGGATGCGCGCGCACCGATGGTTTCGGCTACGGTCTCGCGCTGGCGCCACGCCCGTGTGCGGCGCTGGAGGCCGCGCGTCGCCAGGGCATGCAGCACGCGCACGCCGGCGGAGGTGTAGACGATCATCATCGCCATCGCCGCGGCGGGCGCGATGTCACCCTGGTCGTCCATGTTGAGCACCGCCACCGAGGCGAGATGGGTGTCCGGCCCCCAGAGAAAGACGACCGCCGAGACCGTGGTCATCGCATTGACGAACAGGTAGATCGAGATGTCGAGGATGGCCGGCAGACACACGGGGAACGTGACCCGGGAGAACGTCTTGTAGAACGGCACTTTGAGCGAGGCCGATACGGTCTCGAACTCGCCGTCGAGCTGCTTGAGCGCCGTAAGCGCCGTCAGGTGGGGAACGGTGTAGTAGTGGACGATGGTGCAGATCACGAGGATCCCCATCGTCAGATAGAGAAAGCTGAAGGGATTAGGCACCTCGAAGCTCGAGGGGGAGATCGTGAAGCTCTCGGGATTTAGCGCGAAATAGGGAATCGTGAAGCTTTCCGGGTTGAAGAAGAAGATGTAGGCGAGCCCGAGCACCATGCCGGGCACGGCGAGCGGGACGATGGCGATGAATTGCAGCACCGAGCGGGGCTTCATGTAGCACCGCGACTTCTCGACCAGGTAGGCCCCCGTGAAGATGATCAGCGTCCCAAAGAACGCCGTGGCCGTCGCCATCCGGATGCTGTTCCAGTACGCGGCCCAGCCACCGCCGTCCATCAAGTCGAACTGATAGTTGTTCAGCGCCAGGCTGAGGTCGTAGGGCCAGAACTTGATGAACGAGGCATACGCCGAGACGCCCAAGATGCCCACGAGGACGAACGCGATGACCAGACAGTAGCCAAGCATGATGAGGTCGAAGCGCCGGTTGGGCTTCGGTTCGAGCGGCACGGAACGCGCCGTGATCTGCGCGACCTGACGGCGCTGGACCAGGCGGTCGGCGATGAAGGTGAGCACGACGGGGAACAGAAGGATAACACTGACGACGGCCCCCATCTGGAAGTTCCACTGGCCGACGACCTGCTTGTAGATATCGACGGAGAGCACGTTGTACCAGCCGCCGATCACCTTGGGCGCCCCGAAGTCGGTGATCCCATAGGTGAAAGCGACGAAGCAGGCACTCATGACGCCGTACTTGGCGGCCGGCAGCGTGACCGTGAAGAACGTGCGTACCTTGCTCGCCCTCAAGGCGACCGCGGCCTCGTAGAGCCGCGCGTCGGCCATCGAGAGCGCTGTCGTCAGGATGAGGACGGCGTGCGGGAAGATCCAGAACGCCAGCGCGATCACGATCCCGATCGGCCCATAGATCGAGTGACCCCCCAGCACCTCTTTGATCATGCCCTGGTTGCCGAACAGGTAGACCAGCGAGATCGCCGGCAGCAGCGACGGAGCCAGGATCGGAATGAGCGCGACGCCGCGGAAAAATCCCTTGAATGGCATGCAGCTGCGGGTGAGGGCATAGGCATATATGAAGGCCAGCGTGACCACGATCACCGTGATCACCACGCCGATCGTGATCGTGTGGTACACCGAGCTCACAAGGGCCGGCGTGCCGAAGTATTCGATGTAATTGGCAAACCCTATGAAGTTCTTTTCCGCATCCTGGAAGCTCTTCGAAAGCATGAGGTAGAGCGGAAGAAACACGGCCACGACGAGGAACAGCCCCATGACGACAAGACCGCCGCCCTGGATCAGGTCGTCGCGGCTGAGCCTGGGGCGCAGCGGGGCTGCACGGGCGATTGCGATGTCGGCCAAGCTCCGCCTCCCTACCGGTTCGCAAACACGCGGATGCGGTCGTCGGGGAACACGATCATAAGCTCCATGCCCTGGCGGATGTTGTAGTCCCGAACGAGGCTCGGAGGGAAGTCGGCTGTAACAGGCTGGTCTTCCATCCCGTCGACGGCGAGCCTTGCGCGGTAGAAAGGTCCCAGGAACTCGAGGTCCTCAACGTGGGCGCTCGCCGCGTTCGGCGCGCCGCAACCCGAGTGGTGCACCGCAAGCTCCTCGGGCCGGATGCACACCGTGACGGCCGTTCCCTGGTCCAGCCCATTCAGGCCTCCGGCGCAGCCGAGCTCGATACGCCCAAGACGCACGCGATCGGGCGCGAGAACGACGCCGGGCAAGAGGTTCATCGTACCTACGAAGTCGGCAACAAAAGGGGTCGCCGGCTCGCGGTAGACTTCGATGGGCGTGCCCACCTGACTGATTATGCCGTGGTCCATGACGACGATGCGATCGGCCATGGTGAGCGCTTCCTCCTGGTCGTGGGTTACCATGACCGTGGTGATGCCCAGGCGACGCTGGAGCTGGCGCACCTCCTGTCGAAGATAAACGCGCACCTTGGCGTCGAGAGCGCTCAGGGGCTCATCCAACAGGAGCAGCCCCGGCCAGGTCGCAAGCGCACGCGCCAGCGCCACGCGCTGCTGCTGGCCACCCGAAAGCTGCGCCGGATACTTCTCGTCCTGCCCCGTGAGTCCCACGAGGTCGAGCAGCTCTTCCACCCGCTTCCTGACGTCCGCCTTCCTCAACCGCCGGTTCTCGAGCCCGTAGGCGAGGTTCTTGTGAACCGTAAGGTTTGGAAACAAGGCATAGGTTTGGAACACGATGCCAAAGTCCCGCTCCGTTGGCGGCAGCAGCGAGATGTCTTCGCCGGCCTGAATGACATGCCCCCAGGTCTGGATGTCCAGCCCGGCGATGCAGCGCAGCAGCGTGGTCTTGCCGCAGCCGGACGGGCCGAGAAAGCAGACAAACTCGCCCTCGTAGACATCGAGGCTGATGTCTTCGAGCGCCGCAAACGAGCCGAACATCTTCGTGAGGCCCTCGATCCGAAGATACGGCTCGCGCTCCTTCTCCTCCCTGTCCGGTTCTTCCTGCGTCATCGAATTCTTGTGCCGTTACCGCCCCTCGAGAGTACCTGCACGTTTCTTCAGTATGCCTCGAGGTCTGTTACGGATCGTTCGGTCCTCGGCGGCGTGAAGAGAGAACCGGCCCCCGGCCGCCACGCCGAGCATGGACGGCCGGGAAGCCTGGATCATGGCCACGTTCTAGCTTTTCGGCTCGGTCTTCACCCCGTAGCGTCCCTGCCATTCCTCGAGGATACGCTTGCGGTTCCCTGAAGCCCACGCGAAGTCGTTGTCGATCATCATTTCCTGAGTGTTTTCGGGAAAGTGCTCGACCGGCTTCGCCAGCTCGGGGATCGCCAGGGTCGGCAGGTAATCGTTATAGACCGCCATCGCCGCCGGCGAGATGTGCCAGTCGAAGAGCGTCTTGGCCGCTTCGATGTTCTTCGATGTGTTCAGGATGCCGCTCGCCTCGACCTCCCAGCCGATACCCTCTTGGGGGTAGACGAGGTCTAAAGGCGCCCCCTTCTGCTTCAGGAGCGCGCCGCGGAAGGCGAAGGATATTCCCATGGGATATTCGCCCGCGGCGGCCAGCCGGCACGGCTTGGACCCGGAGTGGGTGTAGGTGGCCATGTTCTCATGGAGAGAATCCATGAAGCTCCACGCATCGTCCTCGCCGAAAATCTGCATCCACGCCGAGACGGTGAGAAAGCCGGTCCCCGACGAGTTCGGGTTGGGCATGGCGAGGTGGCCCCTGTAGACCGGATCGGCCAGGTCCTTCCACGATGTCGGCTTCGGCAGATTGTGCTTCTCGGCCTCGATCGTGTTGTAGCAGACCACGGCGGCATAGGCGTCGATCCCGACCCAGTGCGGCGGGTCACGGGAGTCACGGAACTTGCTGTCGATTCTCTCCAGCCCCTTCGGCGCATAGGGCAACAGGAAGCCCCGCTCGTCGACGAGCAGCATACTTGTCGCCGACGTGCCCAGGAAGATGTCGGCCTGCGGGTTGCCCGCGTCTATCTCCGCCAGCATCTTGGCGGTGATGATGCCGGTCGAATCCCGGACCCACTGGATGTCGATATCGGGATGTTCCTTGCGGAACGCCTGCCTGATGGGCTCGAGCTGCTCGGCTTCCATCGCGGTGTAGACGGTAAGCGTCGTATCGGCCGCGGCCGGTCCGACGGCGAAACCCGCCGACACGAGCCCAGCTACGGCGATCGCCGAGAGCTGTCTGAGTTTGTCTTTTGGGAACCTCATGGCGTCGGTTACCTCCCCCTTTTTCATGCATTGAGACCATCGCTCCACCCTGCGGCACAGGGCGCGAAGATCGAGCGGTTCCGGGCGATAACCTTTTCGGGGATCGCCCGCGCTCCAAGCGTAACGGAATTTCATTGGTGCAGAAATCCCCGACGTACCCGGCCAGGCGCGATCCCGGCTCAGCAACGAATGGACTGGCCGGCCGGGTCATGGAGCGGTTCAAGGCTCGCATGCGCCGGAAACCGCTCGCAGGCGATTTCGATCTCATAGCTGCCCGAGGCCACGAACGCGGCGGTCGCGCCGTCCGGGTTGTGGACGTAGCCGAGGCCCACCGCCCGGCCAAGCGTATGCCCGTAGCTCCCCGATGTCAGGCGCCCGACGAGCCGCCCGTCCCGATAGATGGGCTCGTCGTGGTAGAGCAGCGGCGCGGGATCGGCCAAGGCGAACTGGACCAGGCGCTTGCTGACCCCTGTCTCCGCCTGGCGAAGAAGCGCCTCGCGGCCGATGAACGGGACGTTCTTGTCCATCCGGCAGGCAAAGCCGAGGCCGGCCTCGAGCGGCGTGTCCTCGTCGGTGATGTCGTGGCCCCAGTGCCGGTAGGCCTTCTCGATGCGCAGCGAGTCGAGGGCGTGCATGCCCGCCAGACGCAGGCCCATACGTTTGCCCTCGGCCAGCAGGGCGTCGTAGACCCCGCGGGCCTCTTCGGCGGGGACGT
This sequence comes from Alphaproteobacteria bacterium, assembly GCA_046759605.1. Lineage (GTDB taxonomy): Bacteria > Pseudomonadota > Alphaproteobacteria > UBA6615 > UBA6615 > JBHICL01. Next base: position 11,109 of record JBHICL010000025.1, read on the forward strand.
AAAGCTCCCACCCCAACTCGCCCACATAGGTGATGCGTAGCGCGAGCACCCGCGCCAGGCCGAGCTCGATCTCCTGGGACGTCGAGAAGGGAAAAGCGTCGTTCGAGAGGTCCACCCCGCTCAGCGCGCCGAGCAGCTCCCGGCTCCGCGGCCCCATGACGCCGAGGACGGCGTAGGCGGAGCTCACGTCCGCGACCGCGACCCGGGCGTTCCCGGGAATATGACGTTCGAGCCAGCTCAAGTCCCGCCGCGCGACCGCGGCCCCCGTGACCACCAGATAGGCGTCCTCGCTAAGCCGCGTGAGCGTGAGATCGGCCTCGATCCCGCCGCGCTCGTTCAGCCAGGGGGTGTAGACGATGCGGCCGACCGGGACGGCGACGTCGTTTGCGCAGATTCGCTGTAAGACGGGCTCGGCGTCCGCGCCCCGGACCAGGAACTTCGCGAACGAGCTCTGGTCGAACAGGCCTACGGCGTTGCGGACCGCCTTGTGCTCCTCGGCCGAGTATGCAAACCAGTTCTGACGCCCGTAGCTGTATGTATAGCGGGGCTCGACACCAGCCGGCGCAAACCAGTTGGCCCGCTCCCACCCACCAACCTCGCCAAAGCACGCACCCGCCCCCGCGAGCCGGTCGTGCAGCGGCGAGGTCCTGACGTTGCGCGCCGTCTCGGGCTGCCGGTGCGGCCAGTGCATGGCGTAAAGGAGTCCCAGCGCCTCCGTGGCGCGCTCCCGCAGATAACGAGCATTGCCCTGGAATGGGAAGGTCCGGCGGATATCCACGTCCCAGAGGTCCATGGGCGGGTGTCCCCTCACAATCCATTCCGCCAGGACCTTGCCGGCGCCGCCAGCGGATTGGATGCCGATCGAGTTGAAGCCGGCGGCCACGAAGTAGTTGCTCAGCTCCGGGGCTTCACCGAGCAGATAGCGGTTGTCCGGCGTGAAGCTCTCGGGGCCGTTGAAGAACTTTCGGATGCCGATCTCTCGCAGCGCCGGGACCCGGTCGATCGCCCCCTCCAGCACCGGCGCGAAGTGATCGAAATCCTCGGGCAGCTCGTCGAAGGCGAAATCCTCCGGGATCCCATCCATCCCCCAGGGCTTCGCGTGCGGCTCGAAAGCGCCGATCAACAGCTTGCCCGCGTCCTCCTTGAAATAGGCATGGCCGTCGGGATTCCGCAGCACGGGCAGGTCCGGCGGCACCGCGGACATCTCCTCCGTCAGGACGTAGAAGTGCTCGCACGCATGGAGCGGCACGCTGACGCCGCTCAGCCGCCCGAGCTCGCGCGCCCACATCCCGGCGCAGTTGACAACGAACTCCGCCTCTATCTCGCCGTGCCCGGTGACGACCCCGGAAACCCTTCCGTCCTCGGCGAGAACCCGGAGAACTTTGGTATCCTCGACAACGACCGCGCCGCGGGCCTTCGCTCCCTTGGCGAGGGCCGTGGCCGTATCGATCGGATTGGTCTGGCCATCGCGAGGCAGGAAGATTCCGCCGACGACATCGTCCACGTTCAGGAGCGGCCAGCGCTCCCGGATCTCCTCCGGGCCGATCACCCGTATCTCGAGACCGAAGGTCCGGGCCATCGACGCCCCGCGCTGCAGCTCCTCGAGGCGTTCGCGGTTGGTCGCGATGGTGATGCTGCCGTTCTGCTTGAAGCCGGTCGCCTGGCCGGTCTCGGCCTCCAGCGCGCCATAGAGCTCGGCGGTGTATTGCGCGAGCCGGGTCATGTTCCGGGTGCCGCGAAGCTGGCCGATGAGCCCCGCGGCATGCCAAGTCGTGCCGCAGGTGAGCTTCTTGCGCTCGAGCACGGTCACATCGGTCCAGCCGAGCCTGGTGAGGTGGTAGGCGACCGAGCAACCGACAATGCCGCCGCCAATGATAACGACCTGCGTCCGCCTGGGCGGCCGGCCGGTCATGGCTGCAAGCCGTTCGATGTAATCCTATGCGCGCTCAATCCGTGTCGAGCCCGACCGGCGTGGCACAGCCCGACACTGCCAGATAGGCGAATCAAGGTCAGCCGGAAAATCTGTTCCTAATCTATTTGCGCTTGGAGGCCCGAGGATCGTCGTCGAACGTCTTATCGTTCATCAGCTCGGTAATCTCTTCCTCGGTCATCAGCGACTCCGGATGCCACATTGGCCCCACGACCGTTGAAATCTCAAGCGTCCTTGCAACCACAGCGCGTACAGACTCCAGTGAGTCGAAACGATGCGCATTCAGGCGCTCCAACTTGGGATGAGATGTGTAGAAGACGTAGCGAGCGCCAAGGCTGACGGCATGTCCAACAATCTCGCTGCCGAGCTCTATCGCGTGGCGTGTATGCGACATCGGATAATTCCTGACGCTGTCAGCCCGCAACGAGTGCCAGGTGTTCCCGGCGGCTCAATGGCGGCGATCAGCGAGATCCTACGATCAATCCCGCCGTACGACGACCAACGCGGGACCGTGCTTACGGATTCAACCACCTCGTCGAAAGAAGACTCAATCACTCACAGCCAGGCTCACGGCGTGCTGCCTGCCGCGCTCATCCGTCGCCGCTTCGAAACTGACCGTCTGCCCCTCGGCCAAGGTCGCGATCCCGGCATCCCGCACATCGGAGATGTGGACGAACACATCCTTGCCGCCATTCGAAGGCGTTATGAACCCGTAACCTTTTGCAGGGTTGAACCACTTGACGACCCCCACAGCCATAGTGCCGGCTCCCATTGTTGTTGTAGCGGCCACCACATGGGGTGGCGTGTCACGAGCGTGAGCACACACACCAAAGCGACCGGTCGGTCGACGAGACAGACCAACAGGGCACACGGATGACAGCCCGGCGCTCGTTCTGGCGGAATTCTATGGCACATTCGAAAGGGAATTCAAACAAAAAGAATGCTAAAAAGTAATAATTGTTTGGCCACTTCAATTATCTCTAAAGGTAAGGAAATCCATTACACAGCAGATCACTATGCCCATACCCAAATAATTCAGCGCCAAAAACACAGTCCCAGGTGCTGCCGATTCCATCGCATGCCGGCGTCTTTATTTCGTATCGTTACAACAGACCTGGCTCGGGACGTGCCCGTTACTAACGATAGTGGCATCAATCGGCCTTGATCCGGAATGTTGCCCCGACCGGCGCCAGCCCGGTAAGATTGGCTGGACTGAGTACCTGCACACTTCATGGAGGTCCAGTTGTCGTCGAACACCACCCAGCCTCTCCAGCGAAAGACAATCAACCGTCACGCCATGGCGATCTACCATCCCCTGGCCATGCTGGCGGGGATGCAGCTGGACGTCTTTTCCCCGCTAAAGGACGGTCCCAGAAGCGCCGAAGAGATCGCCGGCGCCATAGGCGTCGACGCGGCGAAGCTGGCGCCGCTGCTCTACGCCCTGGTCGTAGCCGAGCTGTTGACCGTGCGCGGCGCTGTCTTTGCCAACACCGCCGAGGCGGATCACTACCTGGTTCGCGGTCGTCCGTCCTACATAGGCGGCGCTCACGAGCTGTTTTCGGACATCTGGCAAGCGACGTTGAAGACCGCCGAGTCCATCCGAACGGGAGAGCCCCAGGCCAAGCACGACTTCGCCGCCATGTCCGGTGCCGAGCTGGAGGCGTTCTATCGCGGCACCTATGCAGGCGCCCTGGCGACCGGCCGCGAGCTTCTCGCGAACCACGACCTCGCCTCCCATCGCCATATGGTGGACGTTGGCGGCGGTTCCGGCGGCCTGGCGATCGCCGCCTGCCAGGAGTGCCCGCACCTCCGGGCGACCATTGTCGAACTCCCGAGCGTTGCTCCGATCACCAGGAAGTTCGTCGACGAGGCCGATCTCTCCGACCGTATCGACGTCGTTACCGGCGACGTGCTCGAAAGGCCGCTCGAGGGACAGTTCGACGTTGCCGTCCTGCGGTCCCTCCTGCAGGTTCTGGCCGAAGAAGAGGCCGCCGACGTCGTGCGGAACGTCAGCCCGGCAATCGTCCCGAACGGGACCCTCTACGTTATCGGCCGGATTCTCGACGACACGCGCCTGACGCCGCCGGAGAGCGTCAGCTTCAACCTGGTCTTCCTCAATCTCTACGACCACGGGCAGGCCTATACGGAGCGCCAGTATCGCGACTGGCTCGCCGAAGCCGGCTTCACGGACATCGAGCACCGGCGCTGGGAGGACGCGATAAGCGTTCTCCGCGCCCGCAGGGAGACGTCTCCGGCTCAATAGCCGCCGTCGTCCTCTGACTCTTTGGGGGTCATGACGTTGCCTGACTCGGGCGAGGTCGCTCCCGAGCAACCGACAACCAGCAACGCGACAATGAGCAGGGCGACGATACGCATTGCCCCCTCCTGATCCTGTTTGGTGAACGCGCGGTGTTGAACCCTCCGGTGAACACAGCATAGTCAGGTGAGGGGAGGGGATCTCGGGGGAAAAAGAGGCAACGGTTGGCCAGGATGCGAACCCCATTACGAGGGCGACGCAACATATGGAATTGATTACCGGCCAAACGGCTCGCAAACTCGCGAGATCGAAAGTCGTA
>JBHICL010000026.1:0-15202 GCA_046759605.1 Alphaproteobacteria bacterium
CGAGGTGGTCCTGGTCGGTGTCGACAAGCCGGTTCCCAACGGAGGCCGCTTGTACTGAGCGGCGCAAACCCGCACGACGAGGGAGGACGAATATGGAACGTGTCAGGTGGGGCGTTCTGGGCGACGCCGCGATCGGCCGGCTGAAAGTCATCCCGGCCATGCAGAAGGGCCGTCATATTACTGTCGACGCCATCGCCTCTCGCGATGTCGACAGGGCCCGGCGGGCCACGGAGGCGTTGGGCGTGCCAAAGGCCTATGGTTCGTACAAAGACCTCCTGGCCGACGCCGATATCGAGGCCGTTTACATTCCCCTCCCGAACCATCTGCACGTGCCGTGGTCGATCAAGGCGGCGGAGGCCGGCAAGCACGTACTCTGCGAGAAGCCGATCGCGCTTTCGGCGCGCGAAGCGGAGAGTCTCCTGGAGGCGCGCGATCGTACGGGCGTCCTCATCCAGGAGGCGTTCATGGTGCACACCAATCCACAGTGGCTTAGAGCACACGAGTTGGTGCGCGGAGGCCGGGTGGGCCAGCTGCGGGCGATGCAATGGCTGTTCAGCTATATGAACACCGACCCGGACAACGTCCGCAACAAGGCCGATATCGGTGGCGGCGGCATGTACGACATCGGCTGTTACCCGATCACCACCGGACGCTTTATTTTCGAGGAAGAACCTACGCGCGTGGTCGCGCTGGTGGAGCGCGATCCGGACTTTCGCACGGACCGGCTGGCCAGCGTCATACTGGACTTCCCGTCCGGCCAGGCGAGCTTCGTCTGCTCCACCCAGCTCGTGCCTTACCAGAGGGCGCACATTCTCGGCACGACCGGGCGCCTCGAGATCGAGATTCCCTTCAACGCGCCGCCCGACCGGCCGAACCGGATCTTCATCGACGACGGCGCCGCGCTGGGCGGTCATTCGGCCGCGGTCGAGGTCTTCCCGGCCGTCGATCAGTACACGATCCAGGGCGATGTCTTCTCCGCCGCCATTCGTGGCGAGCGCGCGCAGGCCACGCCGCTCGAGGGTTCTGTCGCCAACATGCGCGTGATCGACGCGGTGTTTCGCTCGGCGGAGAGCGGTGAATGGGAGTCCGTTGCCGGGGCCTGAGGCCGAACGGGTTTCACAGAGGCAGGCGGATCGAGGCGCGTAACCCGCCGTGGGGGCTGTCGGAGAGCCGCAGCTCGCCGCCGTGGCCGCGAACGATGTCGCGGGCGATGGTCAGTCCGAGGCCGACACCCCCGGTGTCCGGGTTTCGGGAGGCATCCAGGCGGACGAAAGGCCGAAACGCTTCCTCCCGCTGCTCGGAGGGGATGCCGGGACCATCGTCGTCGATGGTGATCTGAAGTGCCTTCGCGTTGCGCCGTGCCCGAACCTCGATGTGCGTGCCGTAACGCGTGGCGTTGTCGACCAGGTTCGTGAGGCAGCGCTTGAAGGCGTCGCGCCGGACCGGCATTTCGATAGCGCGGTCCACATCGAGGTCGACCTTTATGCCGTTCCTGCGCGCGCTGCGCGAGACCTCCTCGATCAGTCTCGCAACGCGCGTCGGCTGTGGCGTCTCCATCCCTTCGCCGCGGGCGAAGTCCAGATAGCCGTCGACCATGCGCTCCATGTCGGCGACGTCGGTGGAAAGCTCGGCGATCTCGGGGCTTTCTCCCAGCATGGCGAGCTGCAGCTTGAGGCGCGTGAGCGGTGTCCTGAGATCGTGGCTCACGCCGGCCAGCATCTCGGTGCGCTGCTGGATCTGTCGCTTCAGGCGATCGCGCATGGCGAGGAACGCGGCCGCGGCCTGGCGCACCTCCCTGGCGCCGGCCGGGCGGAAGTTGGGGACGTCGCGTCCCTTGCCAAAAGCGTCGGCGGCCTTGGCCAGCCTTCGGATCGGGCTGATCTGGTTGCGCATGAACAGCGTCGCGACGCCGAACAGCACGAGCGAGGTTCCCATCATCCACAGGATGAAAATCTTCGTCGTCGAGCTGATGAGACGCTCGGCGTGGGCGCTTACATGCAGGACCCTGTTCCCCAGATCAAGGGAGATTAGGACGTGATCGGGAATTCGATCGGTGTCGATCACGAAGGGCCGCCGGAGCATCTGCCTCAGAGAATTCGCCAGGTTGGTCTCGAGGAAGCCGGTGGGCCGGTACGCCTGGAAGTCGACGCTGTCCGCCTCCGCAAGCGATATGCCCAGCGACATCGTCCTCGCGGCCTTCTGGACGACCCACTCGGTGTTCTGCTCGCCGGGGAGCGCCTGCATTAGCTCGATCACCATGGCGATGTCGCCGGCGAGGCTGTTGGCGCGGTGGCGGCTGACGTTGCTCCAGTGGCGCTCGTAGAAGACGATGCCGCTCACGACCTGGAGAAGCACCAGCGGGATGACGATGATAAGGAGCGAACGGGCCAGCAGACCGCGCGGCAGGAGCCTCTTGACTTTCATGACCCAGCTCGTTTTTCCGTTCGCGCACCGTCCGTGCGCGAAACGTCAGTCCGGCCGCAAAACGTAGCCTTGCCCACGGATCGTTTGCAAGTAGCGCGGCATTCGCGGGTCGGGCTCGATCTTTCGCCTCAACCTGGCGACCTGCACGTCGATCGCGCGGATATGACCGCTAAACCGGCTCCGCCGGCTGAGCTCCTCGCGGCTCATGGCGACGCCAGGGTTGCTGGCAAGCACCCGCAGCAGGCGCGCCTCCGCCGTCGTCAGGCGAACCGGCCCATGGGGCCCGTGCAGCTCTTCGCGCGCGAGGTCGAACATGCACTCTCCGAGGCGGACCTTCACCGGGCGCTCGGGCCTCGGCGGCGGCGCGCGCCTGAGGATCGAGCGGATGCGGGCGACGAGCTCTCGCGGCTCGAAGGGCTTGCCGAGGTAATCGTCCGCGCCGCGCTCGAGACCGGCGATCCGGTCCTCGGGCTCGGAGATCGCCGTCAGCATGAGGATCGGCACATCGTCGTGCGGCCGTATGCTTTCCGTCAGGTTGAGCCCCGACTCTCCCGGCATCATCACGTCCATGACGATGAGGTCGAACTTCAAGCCGGCAAGCCTTGCCCGCGCCTCGTCGGCGTTGGCGGCGGTGGTGACCCGGAAGTTGTTCTCGTTCAGGAAGCGGCGCAGCAGCTCTCCCAGGCGCGCGTCGTCGTCGACGACGAGAATGTGCGGGAGTTCATCGTCCATCGCCGCCGAGTATACCGTTCCGCCCGCGGCCCGAGCCAAGTCGCCTCACTCGGTCTTGCCGAGGGGACCGGCCGGCGCCGGCATGACGCGGACCCGGTCTTCCCGGTTGACGATGCCGACGAGGACGCGGCGGAACCCGTCGACCGCCTCCGCCCCGGCCTCGCGATAAGCGCGGGCGACGCGCGACATCTGTCGTTTGGAGAGCTCGTCCTCGAGCGCCCGGCCCTTTTGGGCGAGGAAAAGCCTGCGCCGCCGCCGGTCCGCCGGATCCGGCCTCTGAACGACGAAACCCTGGTCCACCAGAGCGCCGAGGACACGCGACAGGCTCTGTTTCGTGATCTTCAGGATCGCCAGGAGCTCCGTGACCGTGATGCCTTCGTTGCGCCCGACGAAATAGATCACCCGGTGGTGGGCCCGCCCGAAGCCGTAGCGGGCAAGTATGGCGTCCGGCTCGGCCGTGAAATCCCGATAGGCATAGAACAGGAGCTCCATGCCCTGGCGCAGCTCCTCCTCGCGCAGGAAAAGCGGGTTGATATTCGATTTAAGGTCAGCCATGTTGACGTATTGGCCGAATAATGTTACCTAGAGATTGCCCAAACCAGAACATAATGTCCTCGAGGGCGTTTGCGATAAAGGAAAGTTATAACATGCTGGATGCTCCCTTCGATGACCGCGACGGCGTCATCTGGTTCAACGGCCGCCTCATCCCATGGCGCGACGCTCGTCTGCACGTGCTGAGCCACGGCCTGCACTATGGAAGTTGCGTATTCGAGGGCGAGCGCGCCTATGGCGGACGAATCTTCAGGCTGACCGAGCACAGCGAGCGCCTCGTGGGATCGGCTGAGATGCTGGACATCGAGCTGCCGTACAGCGCCGGCGAGATCGATGCCGCGTGTCTGGCGACACTGGCGGCGGCGAACCTGCGCGACGCCTACGTGCGGCCGGTCGCGTGGCGCGGATCCGAGATGATGGGCGTCACCGCGACGGCGACCAGGATCAACGTTGCGATCGCGGTGTGGGAGTGGCCATCGTATTTCACACCGGAGGCGCGTCTCAGGGGCATCCGGCTCGGTTGGGCTGACTACCGCCGCCCCGACCCGCGGACCGCCCCGGTGCACGCCAAGGCGGCGGGCCTCTATATGATCTGCACGCTCTCCAAGCACAAGGCCGAGGCCAATGGCTGCGCCGACGCGTTGATGCTCGACTGGCGCGGCCGGATCGCGGAAACCACCGGCGCCAATATCTTCCTCGTTATCGGTGGCGAGTTGCACACGCCTACCCCGGATTGCTTTCTCGACGGCATCACGCGGCGCACCGTGATCGATCTGGCGAGGAAGCAGGGTCTTACGATCATAGAACGCGCGATAATGCCGGAAGAGCTGGAACGCGCCGAGGAAGTATTCATCACGGGCACCGCGGCGGAGGTCACTCCCATCGCCGAGATCGGCGAGCACCGGTTTCAGGTGGGCGAGGTCACCCGCGCTCTCATGGAGGCCTACACGGCGCTGGTCAACGATCCCGCAGAGGGCGTACCGGCGGTGGCCGCCGAGTGACGCCGGCGAGCGTCGGCGCGACCGCCGCGACCCAAAGCCCGCAGCCGGCCACCCATCACCGCTCCGATCGCCGGCCGTCACGCCGCCGCACCTTTCCGGGCAAAGCGTAAAGGACATCCCGCTACTTCGCCGCAGCCGGCGACCCGGTCTTCCAGCGGGCGGCGGCGTCGTCGTCCGCGTCCCGCGCCTCGACCCACTGCGCCCCCTGGTCGGTTTCCTCGAGCTTCCAGAAGGGCGCCTTCGTTTTCAGCCAGTCCACCAGAAAAGTGCACGCCTCGAAGGCGGCCTGGCGATGCGCCGAGGCGCAGGCCACCAGGACGATCCGTTCGCCGGGCTCGAGGCGGCCGTAGCGATGGATCACGAGGCTGGCGGTGAGCCGCCAGCGTCGTCGCGCTTCGGCCTCGATCTCCCCGAGCATCTTCTCGGTCATGCCGGGATAGTGCTCGAGCGTCATGGCCGCGATTCGCCGGTCGCCGGAACCTTCGCGCACGACACCCAGGAAGCTCACGAGCCCGCCGGCGTCGCGGCGGCCGGCGAGCAGCGCGTCGAGCTCGCCGGCGACGTCGAAATCTTCTCGCTGCACTCGGATCATCGTTCGATTCTTCGACACGCCGTGGGGACGGTCAACCTCCGGTCACGGGCGGAAAGAAGGCAATCTCGTCATCGTCGGCTATCTCGTGATCGAAGCGCACATAGACCTGGTTCACGGCCACGCGTACGGCCTTCAGCTCTTGAAAGGCTCTCGCGTAGCCGGGGCCCCGCTTCTTGAGCCACTCGACCAGGTCGGCGACCGTGCTGACCCCGTCCGGGAGTGGGATGTCCTCCTCCCCCGTGCCCGTACGCGTACGCAGCCAGGCGAAATACAGCACCTTCATCAGCTCAGCTCCGAGAACGGCATGAAATCGACCATCGTGCCGGCGCTGAGCCGGGTCAAGTCCTCGCCCAGCTCGACCAGCCCGTCGGATTCGACGAGCGAGGTGAGTATTCCAGCGCCATGGCGCGGGAACTTCGTGGCCTCCAGCGCACCGTCGGGACCGCGCCGGAGGCGCGCGCGCAGGTATTCGCGGCGGTTCCGCTTCTTGGTGTGATCGAACGAGGCACGCACCTTGAACACGTTGGGCTTGAGGGCGACCGCTCCGGACAGCCTCAGCACGGCGGGTCGGGCAAGCCACATGAAAGTGACCACCATCGCCGCCGGATTGCCGGGCAACCCGATAAACGGGGTGGCGCCGATCTGCCCCATCGCGACCGGCCGGCCGGGCTTGATCGCCAGCTTCCAGAAGTGGATCCGGCCCAGAGACTCGACGGCGGAGCGGACGTGGTCCTCCTCGCCCGCCGAGACCCCGCCCGAGGCGATGATCAGGTCGTGGCTTTCGCCGGACCTCAGAAGCCGTTCCCGGATCTCCATGTCGGAATCCGGAAGAATTCCGAGATCGTCCACCTCGCAGCCGAGCCCACTCAGAAGACCCATGAGGCAATATCGGTTGGCATCGTAGACGGCGCCGGGCTCGAGGGACGTGCCCGGCTCGCGCACCTCGTCGCCGGTGGAGAGCACGGCAACGCCGAGGCGCCGATAAACCGGCAGCTCCGTCCGCCCGATCGAGGCGACGAGGCCCACATCGTGGGCGCGCAACCGCCTGCCCCGGTCGAGGATGAGGCTTCCGGCCCTGACGTCCTCGCCACGGCGACGCCGGTTGGCGCCCCGCTCGATGCCGGGGGCCAGGATCACCGAAGCGCCGTCGAGGCGGCAGTCCTCCTGCATCATCACGGTGTCCGGGTCCCCGTGGTGGCCACGGGGCATCGGCGCGCCGGTGAAGATGCGGATGGCTTCGCCTCGCTCGGCCGGGCGCTCGAGGGGATGTCCCGCGGCGGCGCGGCCGGTCACGGGAAGCCGGGTTTCCACATCGGCGTCCAGGTCGTCGTGGTAGACGGCGTAGCCATCGACGGCCGAGTTGTCGTGCGGCGGCACATCGCGATCGGAGACCACGGGGGCCGCAAGGATGCGTCCGGTCGCCTCCGCCAGGGATACGGCCTCGGTCTCGGTCAACGCCACCAGGCGCCGGTCCAACAGGCCGAGCGCCTCTTCCGCGCGCATGAGCGGGGCGCCGTGGGCGAAGCAGTCGTCGGAGAGCTGTGCCAAGGCTACGTTCCGACGCCGCCCGCCCGCCGCAGTTCGCACCTCTCGACCACGAAGTCGGCGATGACGGCAACGTCGCTCATGTCGAAGCATGGCACGGCGACGTTCGGCACCGGCTCGTCGCTGGCGATCGCCACCACATGCCGGTCGTGGCTCGCCAACAAGGGCTTGCCCAGCCGAGGTCGGTGTACCTCGAGCTTGTCGTGGGGGTGGTGCTTGAAGCCCTCGATCAGCAGAAGGTCAACGGGCGTCATGTGTTGCAGCAGTGTCTCCAGGTCAGGCTCGACCGCCCCACGCAGCTCGTGCATGAGCGCCCAGCGGCTGGCGGACGAGATCATCACCTCGGTCGCCCCGGCGGCCCGGTGACGGAAGCTGTCCTTACCCGGCTGGTCCACGTCGAACGCGTGGTGGGCGTGCTTCATCGTCGATACTCTGTAGCCGCGTCCAACCAGCTCCCCCAGCAACGCCACCATGAGCGTTGTCTTGCCGCTGCCGCTCCAGCCGGCGAGACCGAGTATGCGCATCGTCGCCCGCGCCCGGTCTGTGCAAGCCGGTCCGGGCTAGCGGCTTCCGTGGCCCGGCGCCGTGGACGGGTCTGCGGTGGAGACCTGCCGCAAGCCCGCGACGAAATAGCTGTACCCGGTGACGATGGTGAGCCCCGCGGCGATCCACAGTCCGGCGACACCGATGGTGTGCACGGGAATCGCCGCCGGTCCGGCTTCGCCGACGATGAGGACACCGATAGCGACCATCTGGAGCGTCGTCTTCCATTTGGCCAGCTGGCTGACCGGCATCGGAATGTTGCGTTCGGCGAGGAACTCACGCAAGCCGGTGACGGTGATCTCGCGGCACAGGATGAGGATGGCCGGCACCAGGGTGAGCCCGGCGATATCACCCGTGCCCGCGAGCAGCATGAGCACCGAGGCCACGAGCACCTTGTCCGCGATCGGGTCGAGCAGGCGCCCGAGCGGGGTCTGACGTGACATTATCCGTGCCAGGTAGCCATCGAGATAATCCGTGAGCGCGGCCAGCGTGTACAGGATCAGCGCCAGCCAGCGCGCGCCGTTGCCGCCAATGAGAACGAGCGCGACAATGGCGGGGACCGCGAGGATGCGGAGCAGGGTCAGTACGTTCGGCAAATTCATGCGGTCGTCCTTCTTTGTCGCCGTCGGCGCGGGCAAGTCTTACTCCTCCTCATGGAAGAAGTCGTAGACTTTCTTCGCCAGGGCCCGGCTGACGCCATCGACCGCCGCCAAGTCCTCGAGACCGGCGCGGGCCACGTGTCGCGCAGAGCCGAAATGGTTCAACAGCGCCCGCTTTCGGCGTGCGCCAACTCCCGCTATCTCGTCCAACGGACTGCGACCAATTTCCTTCGATCGGCGTGCGCGATGGGTGCCGACGGCAAATCGGTGCGCCTCATCGCGCAGTCGTTGGAGAAAGTACAGGAGCGGATCCTTTTCATCCAGCCGGAATGGGGCGCGGTCGGGCGCGTGGAACCGTTCCCGCCCGGCGTCGCGGTCCGGCCCCTTGGCCACCGCGACGATGGGCACGTCTTCGATGCCGAGCTCAGTGAGCGCCTCGCGTGCCGCGGTGAGCTGCCCGGCGCCGCCGTCGACCAGCACGAGATCGGGCCATTGGCCCCGTTCGCGCGCCGGATCCTCCTTGAGCGCCCGGGCGAAGCGCCTGCTCAGCACCTCGCGCATCATCGCGTAGTCGTCGCCAGGTGCGCTTGGCCGCTTGATGGTGAACTTCCGGTAGGCGTTCCGTCTGAGCCCCTCGGGCCCGGCCACGATCATGGCGCCCGAGGCGTTGGCCCCGGATATGTGCGAGTTGTCGTACACCTCGATGCGTTCCGGCGCGCCTTCGAGCCCGAAGACCTCCGCCAGGCGTTCCAGGAGGCGCCGCTGAGACGCGCTCTCCGCGAGCCTGCGGGCAAGGGCCTCGCGGGCGTTGCGCAGGGCGTGCTCCACGACCTTCCGCTTCATCCCGCGTCTCGGCGAGACGAGGGAGATCTTTCGTCCGGCGCTCACACCCAGGGCCTCCTCGAGGAGGGCCTGCTCCGGGATGTCGTGGCTCAGCAGGATGAGCCGCGGCGGGGACTTGTTGTCGTAGAACTGGCCGAGAAAGGCTCCCAGGATCCGCTCGATCTCCACCGAGCGGTCGTGCTTGGGAAAGTAGGCGCGGTTGCCGTTGTTTCGCCCGGCGCGGAAGAAGAACACCTGGATACAGGCCTGACCGGCGTCCATGTGCGCGGCGGCGACATCGCACTCGCCGAGCGCACCCGTCTCGATGTTGATGTCCTGGTGTGCCTGGACCTGGGCCATGGCGCGGATTCTGTCGCGATAGCGAGCCGCCAGCTCGAACTCGAGATCCGCGCTGGCACGCTGCATGGCCTCGACCAGGCGCTCCTGCACGTCGCGGCTGCGACCGGCGAGGAAGTCGCATGCCTCCTCGACGAGCTGGTTGTATTCGTCCCGGCCGATGCGGCCCACACACGGCGCGCTGCATCTCTTGAGCTGGTACTTCAGGCAAGGTCGGGTGCGACCGGCGAACACCGTGTTCGAGCAGGTCCTCAGGAGAAACGCGCGCTCGAGCGCGTTGACCGTGCGATTGACGGCGCCGGCCGAGGCGAATGGGCCGAAGTACCTCCCCGGATCGCCACGCGCGCCCCGGTACTTGGTGATCTGAGGCCATTCGTGATCGCCGGTGACGTGAATGTAGGGGAAGCTCTTATCGTCGCGCAGGAGGATGTTGTAGCGGGGGCGGTGCCGCTTGATCATGTTGGCTTCGAGCAGCAGCGCCTCGACCTCGGTGTGCGTGCTCAGCACCTCTATGGATTCGGTTTCCGCCACCATGCGTTGCATGCGGACCGACATCCGACCCGGCTGCGCATAGCTGGCCACGCGACGCTTCAGATTGCGCGCCTTGCCGACGTAGAGGATCTCGCCATCGGCGTTGAGCATGCGATAGACGCCCGGGGAGCCGCCGAGGGTGCGGACCTGGGTCCGGATCGCCTCGACCCCACGCACCAGGTCCAGCGTTGTTCGGGCCGAACGCTTTCGGTCGGCGTCGATCTGGTCGAGCTCGTCGGCGTCGGTCATCATCGCCGTGACGTGATGGGCTGTGTCGAGGCGCGGGTCAAGCGGCAACTCGTGGCATCGCGTTCGTGCTGTCCCTCGCCGCGCGTCGGCTCCGCGCGGGCCGTTATCCACGAATTCTGTGGAGAACTTTGTGGGTAAAACACGGTATTCACCCCTTGGGGCTAGCCAAGCCAACCCTTCCGACGTAATTGCCTAAGATTTGGGCAGTTGCTGTAACATCATGTTTTTACTATACAAATGCGAGTCAATAGTGAAACTGCATCCCAAGTCCACGTGACTCGCCACCTGTGGCAGATTTGGCACATAGTGCTGATGCACCTGTGCACAACTGACGCGGCCAGCCATGGCGTCATTTCCGCCTAACGTCCGATGTTTTCAGAGACTTTACCATTCGTTAAGGTCCTGAGCACGCGGCTTGGCGCCCTATTCAGAGGAGGTGCTGGCCGCCATCCAACTTGATGACCTGCCCCGTCACCGTCTCGGTGGCGACAAGATAATCGACGGCGAGGCACAGCTCCTCCGGGGACGTTGCTCGCTGGAGCAGGGTTCCTTCCTTCACGAGCCGGGCAAAGTTTGCTTCCGACTGCCTGGGGTGCCGCAAGGTGGGACCGGGGGCGAGCGCATTCACCCGGATCCGTGGCGCCAGGGCCTTGGCCATGGAAACGGTCAGCGTCGCGAGCGCCGCTTTGGATACGGCGTAAGAGACGAAGCTCGCGGGCGGGGCCAGGACCCAGCCATCGAGCACGTTGACGACGCCACCCCCCGCATCCTCGGGGAGCTGACGCGCGAACGCGCCCATCAGCACGAGCGGTGCCCGTGCGTTGACATCCAGATGCCGCTCCCAGGGCTCTCCGGCCGCGGTTTCCAACGTGTCGGGTGCGAACTCGGCGGCGTTGTTGATCAGGAGGCCGACCGGCCCGAGTTCCCGGCGGGCTCTGTTCACCAGGTCGTCGACCTGGGTCACGTGGGCGAGATCGGCTGGGAGGGATAGCGCGCGCCCACCGGCGTCCGCGATCCGCCGAACGGCGCGCTCCGCCTCCCTGCGGGAATCCCTGTAATGGATCGCGACAGCCCAGCCCTTTGCTGCGAGATGCCGCGCCATCGCGGCGCCGATGCGTCGGGCGGCCCCGGTGATGAGGGCCGTTCTGGGGACCGTGAGCTCTCGACCTGCGGGCATGGGTTCGCACTCCGTCACACGCTGGTAAAACCCAGGATCTCGCGTATCGGGCTGAACTGTACGAAGACATACCCGCCATAGAGAACCAGCAGTCCGCCGCCCTCGGGACGGCTGACACGGTGGCCCGTGATCATGATCGGCAACATCAGCGCGGTGACCGCCAGCATCGCCCAGACGTCGAAGAACAGGATCTGTTTCGGGACGGGCAAAGGCGTGATGGAGGCGACCCCGCCGGCGACGGCCAGCAGGTTGAAGATGTTGCTGCCCAGGATGTTGCCGATCACCACGTCGCCATGGGCGCGCCAGCTTGCCACCGCGACCGTCGCCAGCTCGGGCAGGCTCGTTCCCACCGCAATGAGCGTGAGCCCGATCGCGGCCTCGGACACACCGGCCAGACGAGCGATCTGAATGCCACCCCGCACGAGGAGCTCGGCGCCGACAACGAGGCCGACCAAGCCGCCGGAGACCATGAGGCCGGCTACCCAGAGCTGCGGCGGCACGCCGGTCACTTCCTCCGCCCCCATCACGTGCACGGCGCCGCCCTGGTTCGCGAGGTTCCGCTCGGCGTAGTAGGACCACGTCAGATACGCCAGCCAGACCACGAGCAGGATGATGGCGTGCAAGCTCGTCAGCCCCTGGGCGAACCCCAGCGCAATGAACAGCACAGTGGCGAGCAGTACGGCCACGCCGTCGCGCTTGACGACCCTGGGCGCGCAGGCGATCGGGCGGATAGCCGCGGCCACGCCGAGGATCAGAAGCATGTTGGCCAGGTTGCTGCCGACGACGTTGCCGACGGCCATGGCCGGCGCCTCCTCGAGCGCCGCGGCAAGCACGGTCACGAACTCGGGCGCCGACGTACCGAACGCGACGACGGTGAGCCCGATGATCAGCTTCGACCAGCCGAGCCGCCGGGCGAGGCTGACCGCGCCGACCACCAGGTAGTTGGCGCTGAATAGGAGCAGACCCAGGCCAGCGCTGGCCGTTATGAATGGGGGAAGAAGCTCCTGTACCACCGCCATTGCTTATGACGGCGCCGCGGTGGAACTCGAGCGAAACGCTCCACCAACCGCAATGTCCATCACGGACCCGTTCGCCGGCGTCGGCGGCCGGCCCGGCCCGGGCGAGCTCCGCGTCCGCCCTTGCCGGACCGCGGACGCCCCAGAAGCTCGCGGGCCCGCTCGGCTCGCATTTCCCCAGCCTGTGCATGTTCGCCATCCACGCCCAGGAGCTCCAGCTCCTGCTGCTCGAGCCGGCGGATCTCGTCGCGCAATCGTGCGGCCTCCTCGAACTCGAGGTTGGCCGCCGCCTCGCGCATGCGCGCTTCGAGGTCGGAGAGGTGGGCCTGCAGATTGTGACCGATGAGGTGCGGCGTCTCCTCGTCACCGGTGTCGATGGTCACGTGGTCGCGCTCGAACACAGAGTCGAGGATGTCCGCGATGTTCTTGCGAATGCTCTCCGGCGTAATGCCGTGGGCCGCGTTGTACGCCTGTTGTTTCTCGCGACGGCGGTTGGTCTCGTCGATGGCGGCGGTAAGGCTCTCGGTCATCCGGTCGGCATAGAGCAGGACCCGGCCGTCGACGTTTCGCGCCGCGCGGCCGATCGTCTGGATGAGCGACGTGCGCGAGCGCAGATAGCCTTCCTTGTCGGCATCCAGGATCGCCACGAGCGCGCACTCGGGTATGTCCAGCCCCTCGCGCAGCAGATTGATCCCGACGAGCACGTCGAACGCGCCCAGGCGCAGGTCGCGCAGGATCTCGATGCGCTCGAGGGTGTCCACGTCGGAATGCATGTAACGCACCTTGAGGCCCTGCTCGTGCATGTATTCGCTCAGGTCCTCGGCCATGCGCTTGGTCAGCGTCGTGACCAGGACCCGATAGCCGCGGGCGAACATGTCCCGGCACTCGGCAATCAGGTCGTCGACCTGGGTCTCGGTGGGGCGAACGATGCAGACCGGATCGATGAGCCCTGTCGGACGCACGACCTGCTCGGCGAAGACGCCGGAGGTTCGTTGCAGCTCCCAGTCGGCGGGCGTCGCCGAGACGAAGATCGTATTGGGCCGCATCTCGTCCCACTCCTCGAACTTGAGTGGACGGTTGTCGACGCACGAGGGCAGGCGGAAGCCGAACTCGGCCAGGGTCGACTTGCGCGAGAAGTCGCCTCGGAACATGCCGTTGAGCTGAGGCACCGCGATATGGCTCTCATCGACGAAGATGAGCGCGTCGGGGGGGAGGTACTCGATGAGCGTCGGCGGAGGCTCACCGGGGCGGCGCCCTGTCAGGTGCCGGGAGTAGTTCTCGATGCCGGCGCAGGAGCCGGTCGCCTGTATCATCTCCAGATCGAACGTCGTGCGCTGCTCGAGGCGTTGCGCCTCGAGAAGCTTCCCCAGGCGGTTCAGCTCTTCGAGACGGAGCTTCAGCTCCGCCTGGATCGTGCGTACCGCCTGCTGAAGCGTGGGCTTCGGCGTGATGTAGTGGCTGTTGGCATAGACCTTGATCTTGTCGAGGGCGGCCGTCTTCTCGCCCGTCAACGGATCGAATTCGTGGATGGCCTCGATCTCGTCCCCGAACAGGCTCAGCCGCCAGGCGCGGTCCTCGAGGTGGGCCGGCCAGACCTCGACCGTGTCGCCGCGGGAGCGGATCGTGCCGCGGTAGAAATTCGTGTCGTTCCGGCGGTACTGGAGCTCCACCAGGTCGCGGAGTATCTTGCTTCGCTCGGCCCGGTCGCCGGGCGCGAAGACCAGTGTCATCTGCTGGTAGGACTCGATGTCGCCGATGCCGTAAATGCAGGAGACCGACGCGACGATGACCACGTCCCGGCGTTCCATCAGAGCCCGCGTCGCCGAGTGGCGCATGCGGTCGATCTGCTCGTTGATGGTCGCTTCCTTCTCGATATAGGTGTCGGTGCGCGGGACGTAGGCCTCCGGCTGGTAGTAGTCGTAGTACGAGACGAAGTACTCGATGGCGTTGTTGGGGAAGAAGCCCTTCATCTCGCCATAGAGCTGCGCGGCGAGGGTCTTGTTCGGTGCGAGAATCAAGGTCGGCCGGCCCATGGCGGCGATGACGTGCGCCATGGTGAAGGTCTTGCCCGATCCCGTGACCCCCAGAAGCACCTGGTCGCGCTCGTCGCGGTTTATTCCATCGACGAGCTCGGCGATCGCCTGCGGTTGGTCGCCGGCCGCCTCGTAGTCCGACCGAAGCTCGAAATTCGCGCGCGCGCCCCCTGTTTCCACGGAGCGTCGCCGGCGGCCGGTCGCCAAAGGCTGGGTCACGATTTCGGACATGGCCTCTTTATAGGCGCGGCGGCGCCGGCGATGCGAGTCGAGAATCAGGAAGTCGCCGCGAGGGCAGACGATATCTCAAATGCCAGGATCAACGCCGCCGCGGCCGGCCGAGTCCCAGGTGAAAATGGTCGGCGTGCCGGGCGTCGTCGTCTGGCCCGAGAACCGTGGAATAGTGACGCCCGGCGCGGCGGCCGACCTCCGCGAGGAACGCGCCGGTGCCGTTGCCGCCGTCCCAGCGGTGCTCGACGGTGACGGGTAGCCCGTCCTCGAGCACGAACTTGAAGACGTCGATGGCATTTGCGTACGCGTGCTCGCTCAAGGGTCCGCCGTTGAGACCGCGCACGGAGCGGCACGAAAAACCGCCGCGATGCTCGAGAGCGATGACGGACCGGGACAGGTGGTCGGCTGCCGCCGGTTGGACCACGCGCTCGAGATAGCGCACGGTGGCCAGCGCCAGGGGGCAAGAAGCGAGAAGCGGCGCGTTCAGCTCGACACCGGCGAACCGGTCCACCTGAACCGCGTTGGCGATGGCGCAACCCCTGTCGCGTCGGATGTCGCCCAGCGCGGTGAAGTCCGCGCCCTGCTCGGTCAACGCGGTCAGGCAGGCCCGGGCGCTGAGCGCCAGGGGGTGCGGCTCGGGGCGCAGCAGGGCGAACAGATCGCCGCGGCCGACCACGACGGCGAGGCCGACGATGAGTGCCAGGGCCACCAGGGGGCCGAGGTTGCGGCGGTTTCGCTTCCTGCGCGCCATGCTGGGTCCAAGTCTGGACACAGGATTGGGGCGCAATTTGGGCGGTG
>JBHICL010000027.1:0-15064 GCA_046759605.1 Alphaproteobacteria bacterium
TATTATGGCATTTTCCGTCGTGTGCATTCGTGCGAACATATCTGCTTCGGATGTCGTCGTAATCCGATAACCGGTGTTGGCCACGAGAAATCAGGGAGTTGAGAGGAGGAGCAATGCTGAGATCTTCGGAAGACGCAGCTAACCTCAGGAAAACACTGCAGGTATCGGCTGCTTTCGTCGTCGCGGCGGCCGTGTTGGGTGCGGGCCCGGCACTTGCCGAGGGGGCGAAGATCGGCGCGGCTATCCCGATGACCGGGGCGCTGCAGACCTTTGGCCCCACGACACTGAGCGGCATTCAGATGGCCGTGGACGAGGTGAATGCGGCTGGTGGGGTTCTGGGCGGCGAGCTCGAGCTCGTCGTCGGCGACACGCAGACGAACCCGCAGGCGGGTGTCGATGCCGCCAAGCGTCTGGTGACCGTCGATGGAGTCGCTGGCATCGTCGGCGCGCTCTCGAGCGGCGTGACGATCCCGATAGCCAGCTCGGTGACGAGTGTGGAGGGTGTCCCGCAGATTTCCACCGCCTCCACATCGCCGGTCATAACCACACTGGACGACAACGACTTCCTCTTCCGCACGACACCGCATGACGCCGTGCAGGGGCAGCTGTTGGCGCGGCTTGTCCAGGAGGAGGGCGTCGGCGCGGTCGGCATCGTCTACGTCAACAACGACTATGGCCAGGGACTGGCCGAGGCGTTCCGCGACAACTACGAGGGCCAAATCACGGAGATGGTCGCCTATGAGGAGAAGCAGGCGTCCTATCGCGGCGAGTTGTCCCTCGCCGCCGGGGGAGGTGCCGACGCGCTGATCCTGATCGGCTACCCCGAGGAGGGAATCCCGATCCTCCGGCAGTCGCTGGAAGAGGGCTACTTCGAGGCCTTCATCTTCACGGACGGGATGAAGGCGAACGACGTGGTCGAAGCCATCGGCCAGCAGTTCCTGGAGGGCTCGTTCGGCACGGCGCCGGAATCGGTGGCGGATGCGCCGGCGGCCGCGCGTTGGCGTGAGCTCTACACACAGACCGTGGGCGAGCTGCCGACGGACCGGCCGTTCATCGATACCGCCTACGATGCGGCGATGGTCCTTGCTTTGGCAATCGAGGCGGCGGGCTCCACGGACGGCACCGCGATCCGCGATGCCATCCGCAAGGTGTCCAATCCTCCGGGGACCGAGATCCTGCCCGGCGACTTCGCCAAGGCCAAGGAGCTGATCGCGGCCGGCGAGGACATCGACTACGTGGGCGCCGCTGGCTCGCAGGACTTCGACGACGCCGGCGACGTGCCCGGCACGTTCGGGCACTGGGTCTTCGAGGGTGGTGGAGTCAAGACGGTGAAGCTGCTCGAGAACTAATTCGACACCGGGGTCCGTGGCATCGTTGCGGGCCCCTCGTTTTTTTCTTTTCCGACCGTAGACTACTCGCCGGTATCGCTGGCGGTCGCCTGGCTCTCGTTGCCCGTCTGCCGAGATTTTGGCGGCACTTCCTTGAGGAGCCCCTGCGGGCGCGTGAGCAGGATCACCTGGAGGAGAACGCCGATCAGCAGGATCCGGAGCGGCGCCGTGCGGGCCGCCATCTCCACCGGCAATGCGCTGGTAAGGAACTGGGTGCCCGACCAGATGCCCCAGATGATGAGGGCCCCTAAGATGGCGCCTTTGTTGTTGCCGCTGCCGCCGGCGATCAGCATGACCCACACGAGGAAAGTGGCAAACAGTGGATCGAAGGCCTCGGGGCTGATGAAGGCGAAAAAATGGGCGTAAAGAGCGCCGCCGAGCCCCATGATGACGGCGCCCAGTACGAACGCCTCGAGGCGGAAGCGCATGACGTCCTTGCCCGCGGCCATCGTCGCGGGCTCGTTCTCGCGGATCGCCCGCAACACGCGGCCCCACGGCGCCTGCCGGCCGCGCTCCAGGGCCAGGTAGACCACGGCGATCGTGGCGATCACGAGGGCCAGAAACGACAGCTGTTGCCAGTCGCTCTGTAAGCCCTCGAACGGGCGTGGAATGCTCGGAATTCCGCGTACGCCGTTGGTGAGCCAGGCCTCGTTCTTGAGGACGAGGCGGATGATCTCGGCGATGCCGATGGTCGCGATGGCCAGGTAGTCGGTACGCAGGTTGACCGTGATCAAGCCGACGAGCAGCGCCAACACCCCCGAGAGCACCATCGCAACCACCACCCCGAGGGCGAGCGGCAGGCCGAAGCCGCCGATGTAATTGGGACTGGCGTCGGTGGTGATGATCGCGGTCGCGTACGAGCCCACGGCCCAGAACGCGGCGATGCCGATGTTGAACTGGCCGCACAGGCCGTACTGAACGTTGAGCCCGAGGGACAGCACCGCGTAGATGCCCGCGAAGGTGACGAAGAAGACAAGGAAGTCGACGATTCCCGGCAGCTCCATCATGCCCCCCGCAAGAGACCCGTTGGCCGGTAAATCAGCATCAGGACCATGAGTGCGAAGGCGACCGCCGGCTTGTAGACCGGCAGGATCACGAGGGTCGAGACTTCGGTGGCAATGCCTATCACAAGCCCACCCGCGATGGCGCCGTAAGGCTTGCCGATTCCGCCCAGTATGGCCGCGGCAAAGATCGGCAAGAGCAGATTCCAGCCCAGCAGCGGGTTCAGCCGCGTGTCGATCGCCAGGAAGATGCCGGCCGCGCCAGCCAGCCCGCCGCCGATCAGCCAGGTCCACATGACGATCTGCTCGGTGTTTATGCCTGTAACCCCCGCGAGGTCGGGGTCGTCCGCCATCGCCCGCATGGCCTTGCCCACCCGGGTCCTCTGGAGGAACAGATACAGAAGCGTCACCAGGACCACCGTGCCAACGAGGATCGTGATGTGGTCGGGCTTGATCCTGAGGCCCATGAAGCGGATCGGTATCTGGATGCCCTGCTCGTAGACCAGGTTGTCGGGTCCCCAGACTATTTGGACGACCGAGCGCAGGATCAGCGCGACGCCGAAGGACGAGAAAAGCAGGATGACCGGCGCCGTCCGCCTGAGCTGACGGTACAGTACCTGATCTATGCCAACGCCGACGATGCCGGCGAGGGCAACGGCCAGGGGGAACGCGATGATCATCGGAAAACCGAGCACCGCCACGAATACGAATGCGAAGTAGGCCCCCAGGGTCATCATGTCGCCGTGGGAGAAGTTGGCGAAGCGCAGGATGCCGAACAGCAGCGAGACGCCAACGGCTCCGAGCGAGATTATGCCGCCGAGCACGACACCGAATATGAGGAGCTGAAGAAACTCGGTCACGACACCTTCTTTCGCCGTCGTGTGGGGGTCAGCCGCCGAGAAACATCTCCGCCACCTCGCGGTTTGCCAGCAGGTTCGGGCCCGTGTCGTCGTAACGGTTCTGGCCCATGACCAGGACGTAGCCATGATGGGCGAACGAGAGCGCCTTTTTCGCGTTCTGCTCGACCATGAGGATGCTGATGCCGCGTTCGTTGATGGCGAGAATTCGTTCGAAGATCAGATCCATGAACCTCGGCGACAGGCCGGCCGTCGGCTCGTCGAGCATCAACAGACGCGGACTGACCATGAGCGCCCGGCCCATGGCCACCATCTGGCGTTCGCCACCGGACATCGAGCCCGCCGTCTGCTTGCGCCGTTCCTTGAGCGGCGGAAATATTTCGAAAACGTTGGCAACGTCATCGGCAAAATCGTCGCGGCGGATGTAGGCGCCCATCTCCAGGTTCTCCTGGACGGTGAGCGAGGGAAACACGTTCCGCTCCTGCGGCACATAGCTCAGTCCGCGCGGAACCAGCTTGTCCGGCCGCAGGTTGGTGACGTTGTCGCCGGAGAAAACGATCTCACCCTCGCGCACCTGAACGAGACCGAAGATGGCTTTCATGAGGGTGGACTTGCCGGCGCCGTTCGGGCCGACGATCACGACGATCTGTCCCTCGTCGACATCGAGGCCGGCGCTGTTCAGGATGTCGACGCCGCCATAACCGCCGTAGACGTCCGTGACCCGTAGCATCGTCATGCCTGCGCCGGCTCCTCGTCCGTTGTGCGGCCGCCAAGATATGCTTCCAGCACCTGATCGTTGCGGCGTACTTCGTCGAACGAGCCCTCGGTCAACACATGGCCCTCGTTCATCACGATGACCGGATCGCAGAGGCGGGCGATCACGTCCATGTCGTGCTCGATGACGCAGAAGGTGTAGCCGCGCTCCTTATTGAGCCGTTCGATGTCTTCGACCAGACGCGCCAGCAACGTACGGTTGACGCCGGCGCCGGGCTCGTCGAGCAGAACGGTCTTGCAGCCGGACATCATCGTTCGGCCCAGCTCGAGGAGCTTCTTCTGACCGCCGGACAGCTGGCCCGCCAGATGGTCGCGTACGCCGGTCAGGTTCAGGAACTCCAGGACATCGTCGGCCCGGTCGCGGATTTCCGAGTCCTGTCGCCGGACGCGCGCCCAGCCGAACCACGACGTGAAGATGTTCTCGCCCCGCTGCCCCGCTGGCACGACCATCAGATTTTCCAGCACGGTCATGCGCTCGAACACGTGGGGGATCTGAAACGTGCGTATGAGCCCCCGGTTGAACAGCCGGTGTGGCGGTAGACCGGTCACGACCTCGTCGTCCAGAAGGACTTGTCCGGACGTCGGCCGCATGAAGCCGGCGATGATGCTGAACAACGTCGTTTTGCCGGCCCCGTTCGGACCGATGAGCCCCGTGATCGCGCCGGCGGGAAGGTCCAACGAGCAGCCTCGCACCGCGGCGATGCCGCCGAAGGATTTGTGAACCTCCCTGACGCTTATCATTCCGGCCCCGATCCAAGCGCGGTCATGACCGGGCTAGGTTATGGCAGTTTTGCGCGCGTGCCCAGCCCAGAACGCGCGGCCACGCACACGTGGCGAGAGGCGGACGCATCACGCGTCCACCCCTCGCCCGTTTGCCGCGTCGTTTCGAAGGTGCCGGCTACGGACTAGCGACTCGAGCGGCGCCGGGAGCGCGCTCGACGACCAAGGCCGATCTTCTTCGCGAAGGCCGAGCGCTGCTTTGCATAGTTCGGCGCCACCATCGGGTAGTCGGTCTCGAGACCCCACTTGGCGCGATATTCATCCGGGGTCATGTTGTACGTCGTCCGCAAGTGACGCTTCAGCATCTTCAGCTTCTTGCCGTCCTCCAGGCACACGATGTAATCCGGTGTCACCGACTTCTTTATCGAGACCGCCGGCTTCTGAACCTGCTGCCTTGCGTCGCCCTGACTGCCCTCCAACAGGGTCAAACTCGAGTGGACGGACTTGATTACCTCGGGAATCTGGCCTGCTGGCACCATATTATTGCCCAGATAGGCCGATACTACTTCGGCCGTCATGCGCAACAACTCCCCCTGAGGCATTTTCTCAACCGCCTCATCAACCATATTGCTTATCCTCACCTGACCAATTTCGAACCAGTACTGTGACATCGCATGAGTTTTGCTTTATGTCAAGTATCAACCAAATCTCCCTATGAATAAGCAGTTCTTTGCGATGTCAATATATATGGAAAACTCTGCCGCTAGTCCCCGCTCGTAACGTAGATACGCCGGCAAGTGTGGCCCTCTCTACAGGCTGGCCAGTATCGAATACGGTTTCGTTGCGAGAAATCCCACTCGCCCCGCACCGTCAGCCAGGCAACGGCCGCGGCGTGCGGATTCATGCTGCGGTTCGTGCAGAGGACCGACAACTTGTGTCGGACTGGTCGTGAGGCGCGAGATATGGTAATGTCCCCCGCTTTGAACGACGACGGCAGGTGCCCATGGCCAAGGATGTGGTGGCCGTGGCCGCGGATCACAGAGGCTTCGGACTCAAAGAGGACCTGAAGGGCCGGCTCGAACTCTTGGGCTACGAGGTGCTGGACCTCGGTACCGAGGGACGGGAGAGCGTGGACTACCCCGACTACGGGCATCGGATGGGCCACGTGATCGAGACGGGCGAGGCATGTTGCGGGGTGTTGGTGTGCGGCACCGGGATTGGCATCTCGATCGCCGCGAACCGCCATCCCGGAGTCCGGGCGGCCGTTTGTCACGATGTCTCGACCACGCGATTGTCGCGCCGGCACAACAACGCCAATGTCCTTGCCCTCGGCGCGGACGTCGTGGGCGCCGAGGTCGCAATGGATTGTCTCAAGGCCTTTCTCGAAACCGAGTTCGAAGGCGGCCGCCATGAGCCGCGCGTGGAGAAGCTCGGCTGACCGGTGGCCGCGGAGCGATCGAATGAAGCTGATGGAAGTCACCATGCAGGATCGGCCAGATCTCGCCGAAAGCGGGTACTTTGTGGAAGGATTGGCGGAGAGCGATCCCGAGGTTCAGGTCCTGGTCGAGCGGGAGCTCGCGCGCCAACGGTTGCACGTCGAGCTGATCGCGTCGGAGAACATCGTCTCGCGCGCGGTGCTCGATGCCACCGCTACGGTGCTCACCAACAAGTATGCCGAGGGCTACCCCGGGCGCCGGTACTACGGCGGCTGCGTCCATGTCGACGAGGCGGAGCGCCTGGCCATCGACCGGGCGAGGGCTTTGTTTCAATGCGCCTACGCGAACGTGCAGCCGCACTCCGGTTCACAGGCCAACCAGGCGGTGCTCATGGCGCTGGCCAGGCCGGGCGATACGATCATGGGCATGGCTCTCGCCGCAGGTGGCCATCTTAGCCACGGCGCGGCGCCCAACCTGTCGGGCAAGTGGTTCAACGCCGTGCATTATGGCGTACGGCCCGAGGACGGGTTGATCGACTTCGAAGAGGTCGAGGAGATTGCCCGAACGCAGCGGCCTCGGGTCATTTTTGCCGGTGGGTCCTCGTATCCGCGCGTCATCGATTTCGCCCGCTTTCGCGCCATAGCCGACGAGGCCGGCTCATTTCTCGTGGGCGACATGGCTCATTTCGCGGGGCTTGTGGCCGGCGGCGTGCATCCAAGTCCGCTGCCCCACGCGCACGTCGTGACCACGACCACGCACAAGACCCTCCGCGGACCGAGAGGGGGTATGATCCTGTCGATGGACGAGGATCTCGGGCGGGCGATCAACTCGGCGGTGTTCCCGGCGCTGCAGGGAGGCCCGCTCATGCATGTTGTCGCGGCCAAGGCCGTCGCTTTCGGTGAGGCGCTGGGACCCGCGTTCAAAGTCTACGCGCGCGCCGTCGTGGACAATGCGCGGGTGCTTGCATCGGTCCTCGTCGAGCGCGGCCTGGAGATCGTCACGGGCGGCACGGACACTCACCTGGTGTTGGTGGATCTGCGGCCGCGCGGTCTCACCGGAAAGGCCGCTGAGGAGGCGCTGGGGCGGACCGGGCTCACGTGCAACAGGAACGGTGTGCCGTCCGATCCAGAAAAACCGAGCGTGACGTCGGGGATCCGCCTTGGCACGCCGGCCGGCACGACCCGCGGCTTCGGGGTGACGGAATTCCGTCAGATCGGCGAGCTGATCGCCGATGTGCTCGACGGGCTGGAGCGCAATGGCGAAAACAACGGTGCTGTCGAGGACAAGGTACGAACGCGCGTCGAGGCTCTGTGCGCCCGGTTTCCGATCTACTGAGCCTTGGTGGGATGTCGCGCTAGCCGCTTAGAGAGGGGAGAAGAAGATGCGTTGTCCGTTCTGTGGTCACGAGGACACGCAAGTCAAGGATTCGAGACCGACCGAGGACAACACGGCGATTCGCCGACGTCGGTACTGCCCCAACTGCGGTGCGCGCTTCACGACCTTCGAGCGGGTGCACCTGCGCGACCTCACGGTCCTCAAGAAGAGCGGGCAGCGGGTGCCGTTCGATCGCGACAAGCTCGAGCGTTCCATGCACATCGCGCTTCGCAAGCGTTCGGTCGATCCGGAACGCGTGGAGCGCGTCATCAGCGGCATCGTACGGCGGCTGGAGAGTTCGGGCGAGACCGAGGTCAAGGCATCGCAGGTCGGCGAAATGGTCATGGACGCCCTGGCCAACCTGGACCCGGTGGCCTACGTTCGGTTTGCCTCGGTCTATCGAAACTTCCGCGAGGCAAAGGACTTCGAGGACTTCATCGGAAGCCAGAAGCTGGGTGGCGAGGAAGAGCTTGACGAGGCCCGCTGAGAGCGGGGCCAGCGCACGGGCGCTTGAGCGGTCGACACCGGCAGCGCCGATCGCCGGGGCTTCCACACGGGATCGGTACTATATGGAAGTGGCATTGCGGCTTGCGCGCCGCAGCCTCGGCAACTGCTGGCCCAATCCGGCCGTGGGTTGCGTGCTGGTTGGCGGAACCGGCGGCGAGCGGATAATCGGGCGCGGCTGGACACAGGCCGGTGGTCGCCCTCACGCGGAAAGAGAAGCGCTCGATCGCGCCGGCAGGACCGTGGGACCGGAGGCGATAGCCGGCGGCACCGCTTATGTGAGCCTCGAGCCGTGCAGCCACCATGGCGAGACGCCGCCCTGTGCCGATGCGTTCGTGGACGCCCATGTGGGCCGGGTC
Source organism: Alphaproteobacteria bacterium (assembly GCA_046759605.1). Taxonomy (GTDB): domain Bacteria; phylum Pseudomonadota; class Alphaproteobacteria; order UBA6615; family UBA6615; genus JBHICL01. The sequence continues at coordinate 8,414 of JBHICL010000027.1, forward strand.
GTCATCGCCTGCGAGGATCCCGATCCCAGGGTGGCGGGGCGCGGCGTGAAGCGGCTCGACGTTGCGGGTATCGCCACGCGGGTCGGCGTCCTCGCCGAGGCGGCGCTGTCCTTGAACAGTGGTTTCCTCACGAGGCTCGGAGAAGGACGGCCCGAGGTCACGCTGAAAACCGGATCTAGTCTCGATGCGCGCATCGCAACCGCGGCGGGCGAGTCGCAATGGATTACGGGCTCCCGTTCGCGACGGCGGACCCACCTCTTGCGGGCGCAGCACGATGCGGTCATGGTGGGGGTGGAGACGGTGATCCGCGACGATCCGAGCCTCGATTGCCGCCTCGAGGGCCTGGAGGACCGTTCGCCGGTCCGAGTCGTCGTCGACAGCACGCTGCGTCTGCCCGCCGACCGGCGCGTGGTGCAAACGGCGCGCGCGCTGCCGACATGTGTGTTGACAACCGCGCGAGCGGACCCGGCCGCGCGCGACCAGCTTGTCGCCGCGGGCGTCGAGATCATCGAGACCGCGGCCACCCCGGAGAACCGGGTCGACCTTGCCCATGCCCTCGAGCGCATGGGTGACCGCGGGTTCACGCGGCTGCTGGTCGAGGGCGGTGGCACGCTTGCCGCCGCTATGGTCGCGGCGGGACTCGTCGACCGCATCGCCTGGTTCCGCGCGCCGCGTCTTATCGGCGACGACGGAGTTCCCGCCGTTGCCGGCCTTGGGCTTCCGCGGCTGGCGGAGGCCCCGGCCTTCGCGCCGGTCGGGCGGTACGACCTCGGCGACGGGGTGCTCGAGCTCTTCGCGCGGCCCGGTCATTGAGCACGGAGTGTCGCGTGTTTACCGGAATCGTGACGGATGTGGGGCGCGTGCGCGAGGCCGTGGACAGCGACGGCGGCCGCCGCCTTACGCTCGAGACCGTCTTCGACACGGCCACGATCGGTGCCGGCGCGTCGATCGCCTGCGGCGGCGTCTGCCTTACCGTGGTCGCGACCGGACCGCAATGGTTCGCCGCCGACGTCTCGCGCGAAACCTTGAGCCGCACGACCATCGGAACCTGGCAGGTCGGCACTCGGGTCAACCTGGAACGGCCACTCAAGGCCGGCGAAGAGCTTGGCGGCCACGTGGTGCTCGGACATGTTGACGGTGTCGGGCGCGTGACTAATGTAGCTCCGGACGGAGAAAATCGCCGCGTCGGCATTGAAGCGCCCGAGACTCTCGGCCGCTACCTGGCGCCGAAGGGGTCGATTGCGGTGGACGGTGTGTCGCTCACGGTGAATGAGGTCGAGGGGAGCCGTTTCGGCGTCAACCTGATCCCTTACACTTGGCAACACACGACGTTCGCCGAGCTCGCGAGGGGCCAACCGGTCAATCTCGAGGTCGACATGCTGGCACGCTATGCTGTGCGGGCATTGGAGTACGGGAAGGTCTTCGGCAATGGTGAATGAGCGCGGCGGACTTGCCAAAGCCAGCAAGCGGGATGTGGCAAGGTCGGTCGAGGATCTGGAGTTTCTCTCGCCCGTTGCCGAGATCATCGACGAGGCCCGCAACGGGCGGATGTTCATCCTCATCGACGATGAGCGCCGCGAGAACGAGGGCGACCTGGTCATCTCGGCGCAGATGGCGACGCCCGACACCATCAATTTCATGGCCAAGCATGGACGCGGTCTCATCTGTCTCGCGCTTGCGCGCGAGCGCGTGGAGCAGCTCGGCCTTCCGCTCATGCCGCAGACGAACGCGTCGCGCCTGCAAACGAATTTCACGGTCTCCATCGAGGCCCGCGAGGGGGTCACGACGGGGATCTCCGCGCCCGACCGGTCCCACACGATCGCCGTCGCCATCGACCCGAAATCGGACGGCTCGAGCATCACGACGCCGGGCCACGTCTTTCCGCTGGCCGCGCGGGACGGCGGCGTGTTGGTCCGGGCGGGTCACACCGAGGCGGCGGTCGACGTGGCCAGGCTGGCGGGGCTCAATCCGTCGGCCGTCATTTGCGAGATCATGAACGATGACGGCACGATGGCCCGGCTGTCGGACCTCATCGCGTTCGCGCAGTATCACGGACTCAAGATCGGCTCCATTGCCGATCTGATCGCCTTTCGCCGTCGCCACGATCGGATCGTCGAGCGACTCTTGGAGACCACGCTCGACAGCCGCTATGGCGGCCGGTTCAAGGTCTATGTCTATTACAACAAGGTCGAGTACGCCGAGCACGTGGCCCTGGTCAAAGGCGACCTCAAGGGCGACCAGCCGGTCCTGGTCCGCATGCATGCTCTGAACCTGCTCGGCGATGTGCTGGGAGACACCGGAACCCGCGGCGCGGGTGAGCTCCAGGCGGCTTTGCGCATCATCGCCAAGGCGGGTCGCGGCGTCGTCGTGGTCATCCGTGAGCCGCGGGCCACGGGCCTCAGCGACCGGATCCGGGCGCGCGCGGACCAGCCCCAGCGGCCCATCAACGAGCTCCGCGACTACGGTGTCGGCGCCCAGATCCTTCTGGACCTGGGCGTGAGGGACATGATCCTGCTCTCCAACTCCCGGAGGTCGATCGTGGGACTGGACGGCTTCGGCCTCACGGTGCGGGAGACACGGTCCCTGCCGACGAAAGTCGAGGAATGAGCGAGCAGCCGCACGTCATGATCGTCGAGGCAAGGTTCTACGAGGACATCGCCGATGAGCTTCTGCGTGGCGCCACGGCCGTCCTCGACGAGGCGGGCGCGAGCTACGAGCGCGTCGAGGTGCCGGGAGCCTTCGAGGTCCCCGCCGCCATAAGCATTGCCGTGCGGTCGATGGAATTCTACTCCGGACGCCGGCGGTTCGACGGCTACGTCGCGCTCGGGTGCGTCATCCGCGGCGAGACCAGCCACTATGAGTACGTTTGCCGCGAGTCGGCGCGCGCGCTGCAGAACCTCGCCTGCCGCTACTGCCTCGCCCTGGGGTATGGAATCCTTACGGTGGAGAACCGGGACCAGGCGGCGGCGCGCGCGGCGGTGGGAGGCCGGAACAAGGGCGGCGAGGCCGCGACGGCTTGTCTGCGTATGATCGGGGTCAAGACCCAGTTCCGCATGTACCCACGTTAGCGGCCGACGATGTCCGACGATCGGCCCGGAGGTGATAGGAGGCGCGCAACCCGCCGACGTCCGAGCCGGCCCGAACGACGCAGCGCGGCGCGCCTGCTGGCGGTCCAGGCTGTTTATCAAATGGCGCTCACGGATGCGGCGGCCGAGAACATCCTGGCGGAGTTCGTGCGCCATCGCATCGGACCGACGAAGTCGGCCGAGGACGGGCGGACGGCAGCCGATCGCGCTTTATTCGCCGAGCTTGTTCAAGGTGTCGCGGAGGCGCGGCGCGAGCTCGATGACATGATCGCCGGCGCCCTCAGCGAGGACTGGACGGTGGAGCGCCTCGAGATCCTCCTGCGCGCGATCCTTACCTGCGGCGCCTACGAGCTGCGTTCACATCCCGAGATACCGGCGCGGGTGACGATCACCGAGTACGTGGACATCGCGCATGCCTACTACGGGGGCAAGGAGCCTGCCATGGTCAATGCGGTCCTCGACCGCGTTGGCAGGGTCCTGCGCCCGGAAGATCTGAAAGACCCGGGTCATGGCCGCCCCGCCGAAGCTGGGTGAGTTCGCCATCATCGAAAGGTTCTTCGCGCCCCTCGCGCGGGACGATCTGGGCGCCCTCGGCCTTCGCGACGATGCGGCCGTGCTCGACACCCGGGCGGGCGAGCGCCTGGCCGTTACGACGGATGCGCTGGTCGCCGGCGTGCACTTTCTCCGGCGGGACGCCCCCGATCTGATCGCCCGCAAGCTCTTGCGCGTGAACCTGTCCGACCTGGCGGCAATGGGGTCGGTGCCTCTCGCCTATACGATCTCGCTCGCGCTCCCCGAGGACGTGAGCGAGGACTGGCTGGAACGCTTCGCGGCCGGCTTGCGGCTGGACCAGGAGGCGTTCGACATCGGCCTCGTTGGCGGCGACACGGTGTCGACGCCGGGTGTTCTCACGCTGTCGCTCACCGCTTTCGGTCGCATCGCGCGGGGCGGGCCCCTGACCCGAGCGGGCGCGGGGCTCGACGAGGACGTCTACGTGTCGGGCGCCATCGGTGACGCTTTTCTGGGCCTCTCGGTCCTGCGTCGGCGTCTGCGCGTGACCGAGCGCCGGCATCGTGACCACCTCGTGGGCCGCTATCGCCTTCCCGAGCCCAGGCTCTCGCTGGGTGTGGGGCTTGTCGGGCTCGCCACGGCGTGCATCGATATTTCCGATGGTCTCATCGGCGACCTCGCGAAGCTTTGCCGGGTGTCCGGCATCGGCGCCGACGTGGAGGCCCATCGGATTCCGCTGTCGCCTGCCGCCAGAGCCGCGGTAACCGACGATCAACGATTGCACGTTAGCCTGCTTTCCGGCGGCGACGACTATGAGCTCGCGTTTACCGCGCCACCGGCCGCGGCCCGCCGGATCCAGGACCTTGCCGAACGCCTGGGCGTCCAGGTTACCCGGCTCGGCCGTACCTCGAGATCCGCCGGCGTGCGTGTGACGGATTCCACCGGCGGTGCGATGGAGGTGCCGTATGCCGGATACCAACACTTCCGACACGGCTGAGCAGCCCGACGGCGAGGCCGCTGGCGCCGAGGCCGGGAGCCGCTGGACACGGCGACGGCTGGCCTTTGTCAGCGCTTCGGTTGTGCTGGTCGCGCTCGCGGTTGGGGGATGGTTCGCGGTCTCGGGCCCAGCCGGTTCTCCAACGGAGGAGGACGAAGCGACGGCGCACGAGACGCCCGACCACGAGGCGCCGGCCGGGCATGAGGCCCAACCTACGTTCGTCCGGCTGGATCCTTTGCTCGTGCAGCTTCCGACGTCCGACGGCCGGCGCCTGAACCTGGCGCTCATGATCACCCTCGAGGTCGACTCGAAGGGTAACGCGAAATCGAAAGTCCAGGAATCGATGCCGTTCTTGCGCGATGCTCTGCTGCGGGCGCTCACCACGACGGATCTGCTCCGTGATACGAGGCCCCTCGTCGACACGACCGCGCTCAAGGGGCGGGTGAGGGACGCCAGCACCCACGTCCTTGGACCCGGCGTGGTCAAGCGCGTGCTGCTCATGAACATCAGCGAGACAGTCTCCGGCTAGGAGGCCGGTCGGAGAGATGAAAAAGGCCCTTCTGGCACTGGCGGTCGTCGTCGGCCTTGGCGGCGGCGGCGCCTGGTACGCGTTAGGTCGCTCCGACAGCGCCGAGGCGGAAGCGGAGGCGAAGGGGCAGCCCGGGGCGCGGGCGGAGGCGCAACATGCCGATCGCGACGACCACTCCTCATCCGGCGAGCTCGTGCGCATGCCGCCCATCGTCATTTCGGTGTTCCGGGACGACCGTGTGGTCGGGCAGCTCTCCGCCGCGGTTATCCTCGACGTCTACGGTCGCAGAGGGCGGGCCAAGGTCGAGGAGGCCATGCCGCGACTGCACGATGCCTATCTGAACGAGCTGCACCGCCTGGTGGAACGCGAGCAGAGGGTGGGGCATGAGGTCAACGTCTTCCAGGTTAAGGACAGCCTGACCGAGATCACGAAACGCATGCTGGGCCCGGGCGCCGTGAGGGACGTGCTGATCCAGGCAGTGGTGCGCAAGGGCGGGTAAGCCGGCGCCCGCGAGCGCGGTTGCTTTGCCCGGGCCTTTTTGGCATGGTCCCGGCGCTTCCAGGAAGCCGAATCGAGGGGGCCGCCGCGGCATCCCCCATGGATCCAGGTCGCGTATCGACGACCATTCTTCGAGACTGAACGAGGGAACCTTCGATGTCTGTTGCGTTGTGGTTCGCCATCGCCTGTGGCGTGCTCGGACTGCTGTACGGCATCTGGGCGTCACGCTCCGTGCTTGCGGCCAGCACCGGTACCGCGCGCATGCAGGAAATCGCCGGCGCGGTGCAGATCGGCGCCAGCGCCTATCTCAATCGCCAATACAGGGCGGTGGCAGTCGTCGGCATCGTGATCGCCATCATTCTTTTTCTGTTGCTGGGATGGCAGGTCGCTCTGGGCTACGCGATCGGCGCCATACTTTCCGGCGCCGTCGGCTATACCGGCATGAACGTCTCGGTCCGCGCCAACGTCCGCACGGCCGAGGGGGCGCGGCAAGGGCTCGGTCATGGACTGGCCATCGCGTTCCGTTCCGGCGCGGTGACCGGGATGCTCGTCGCCGGCCTCGCCCTGCTCGCGGTTTCCGGGTACTTCGCCTTCCTGTTGAGCATGGGCGGCGCGGGACGGGAGCTGACCGATCCCCTGGTGGGGCTCGGCTTTGGCGCCTCGCTCATCTCCATCTTCGCGCGGCTGGGTGGCGGCATCTTCACCAAGGGCGCCGATGTAGGCGCCGATCTCGTGGGGAAGATCGAGGCGGGTATTCCCGAGGACGATCCCCGGAATCCGGCGGTCATCGCCGACAATGTGGGTGACAACGTCGGCGACTGCGCCGGGATGGCGGCCGATCTGTTCGAGACCTACGCCGTCACCGTCGTTGCTACCATGGTCCTGGCGTCGATCTTTTTCGCCGGGACCGCGGTGGCCTCGGCCATGATGCTGTATCCGCTGGCGATCGCGGGGGCGTGCATCATCGGCTCCGTTGTCGGCACGTTCTTCGTGAAGCTGGGGCGCAACAACAGGATCATGGGGGCGCTCTA
>JBHICL010000028.1:0-15040 GCA_046759605.1 Alphaproteobacteria bacterium
CCGCGCGCGATGCGGTGGGCGAGGTGCGCCGGGCTCCCCGCGCACGCGGGGATGTACCGGCTTTTTTTCCTATAGACACGCGATCGCGGTCCCGTTCCCCGCGCGCGCGGGGATGAACCGGAGTACATCCGCTACTGCGGCCAGTGGGCGCGCCGTTCCCCGCGCACGCGGGGACGAAGCACGTCCCGGCTCAGGGCCGGCCAATTTCGGAAAGCGGAGGCACAGGAGCGGATCTCCGATGAGACCGCTCGACGGGGTAAGGTACCGAGCGGTTCTACGCAGCGCGACCCCTCAACCTCTGATGGCCGGCTGGGAGCGGAGACCCGCGCGCGGACTATAGGACCACCAGGACGGGATGTCCAGACAGAACTTTATCCAAGCCCGAACGGGACGGCGCCTCTTCGTTCCCTGCAAACGTGGGGCTTTACGCACATTAGATGCATATACTATTGTTCAATCGCACGGCGAAGGGCCCTCGCAACCGCTCGACGCCGGCAGGTGCCCTGAAGCCCGCGAGGGGGCCGCGTCAGGGACCGCGAAGGGCCGGCTTCGCGCCGGCCCCAGAAATGCGTTCGCCCATCCCGCGCCGACGGCCTGACCCCGGTAGTAGGATGCGGGGGGCGGGCCCGGTGGGCAGGCGCCGCGCCCTGTTGCCCATCCCACGCCGACAGCCGGCTCCTGCTCGGTAGGACGTGGGGGGCGGGTCCGGTGGACCGGCGCCGGACCCCCGATTTCTCGCGTGCCCGCCGCCATTGGCGCGGCTCGAGCTTCTGCGCGAGGGAGGGGACGAAAAATAGCGGAAGCTCCCGGCGCATTACCGCGACGTGGCGCGGACCCATGGCTGCCACTTCCTCGACGCCGGGGACGTCATCGCGTCGAGCAACGTCGATGGCATCCATCTCGATGCCGACGCTCACCGCGACCTGGGACGAGCGATCGCGGCCCAACTCAGGAGCCGCCTCCAGCCTGCAAGAAGGGCCGGCTGGACGGCTTCACGCGGCGGTGGGATCGCCGCCCACGGGGCCGTAGAACATCACCCACAGCGTCACGGACGAGCCGAAGTTCTCGAACCGGTGCGGTAGCCCCGCGGGCGCGAAGAGCAGGTCCCCCGGGCCGAACGGCACGCGCTCGCCGCCCATCGCGAACTCCCCCGCCCCCTCCACCACCACATAGACCTCGTCGCGGTCGTGCGGCGTCTGGGGGTCGTGCCCATGGGGCTCGTACAACTTCACCAGAAGCTCGCCGCGCTCCAACGCCACCTCGGACCGCGCGCCGTCGGGCCGCGGCAGACGCCCACGCATCTCCTCCACCGTCGCGCGGAATCCCTCCTTCGCCATCGCTCCCTCCCCCTGGTCTCACGGCCCCCCTTGGTCTCACGGCCCCCTGGTCTCGCGGCGCCACGGGACCACCATAGCGGCCGACTGGACCCCGGCCCAACCGAAACAACGCTCAGCGCGGAATCTCGATGCGCTGCCGCGCCGGCGGCGGGCGCTCCACGAACTCGCGGCGAATATGGGCGAGCGTCGTCCGCTGCCCGCTGAACGGAACGACCTCCCCGGCCTCGGCGAAGGTCATCCAGCGGAACGCGCTGCTCTCGTCGTTCAGCACCACCTCCCGCGCGCCGTCGATGAATCCCACGAAGACGGGGATGATCACGACGCACTCGGTGGGCGGGTCGTAGAACTGCTCGCAGATGTCGGCGGAATAGAGTCGATCCGGAACGAGGCCGGTCTCCTCCCGCACCTCGCGAAGCGCCGCGGCCCACGGCGCCTCCCCGTCCTCGATACCGCCCGCCACCTGGCACCACTCGCCCCTGTAGAGCGAACCCGCGCGCCGCAGCATCAGCACGCGCACGTCCGCGCCGGCGCCCCTGATCAGGAAGACCGAGACGGCGTCGCACCGGACGGCAACCATGGCCCCATCCTATCCGGGGCGCGCGAGCGCTCAAGCGGCTCGTCCCGCCCCGGCGCCCACACGACCGGGCCGCCGAGGATCTCCTGGATGAGCTTCGCGCGCATGGCCGCCGCGAAGTCGCTGTAGTCGGCCACCGACATGACGAAGGCCCCGTCGCCGCCGATCACGTGCTGGCGGTAATAGCGGTCGAGGCGGGGAAACTCGTTCAGGATGGCAAGGCCGTTGATGGTGGCGCCGGTGGCCACCACCCGGTCGCGCACCAGATCCGGGTCCTTGCCGAAGTTGGTCTCGCCGTCGCCCGAGACGTCGATGACCCGCCGGCGGCCCACGTAGTCGTTCGTCAACAGCATGCCGAGGGCGAAGTTGAGCACCGGGCCGATGGCGGTCTCGCCGAACATGCGCCGGCCGGCAAGCTCGATGCGCAACGCGAAGTCAGCCGCCGTCACCTCGTCGCGCACGTGCATCCAGTCCACCACCACGAGCTGATGTCCGGGCCCGGCCCACTGCACCACCGCGACGGCGATGCCGTCGGCGCCGCTAGCCTCGATCGCGGCCACCACGTCGCGATCGCGAAACGCGTTCGCGAGCCCCCGCAACTGAAGGTCGAACTCCGCCGCGTCCACGCTGCCCGAGGAGTCCACCGCCAGCACCAGCTCGAGCGCCACCACGGTGCCGCCATAGGCGACCGACGGCGCGCCCGCACATGCCACGCAGCCCGCGGCAAGAAGCGCGGCGCGCGCGATCTCACGCGCCGGCCAGGGCAACCATGACCTCCGCCAGCACCCGCGCCCCCGCCGCCAGGTCCTCGGGCGTGGCGCTCTCCGCCTCGTTGTGGCTGATGCCCCCGGCGCAGGGCACGAAGATCATGCCGGTGGGCCAGAGACCGGCCATGAACTTGGCGTCGTGGGTCGCGCCCGAGACCATGTCCATGTGCGGAAGCCGCTGGCGCGCCGCGGCGTCGCGGATGAGGTCCCGGACCGCCGGGTCGAACTGGGTGGGCTCGGAGTTGATGGTCTCCGTCACCGTGACGCCGCAGGCGCCGGCATGGGCGCGGCACATCCTTTCGATCCGGTCGCCGAGCCGCGCCAGGACGCCGGCGTCCGGGTGCCGGAAATCGACGGTGAACAGAACGCGCCCCGGCACCGTGTTGGGGGAGTTGGGCGAGACCTCGAAGCGGCCCACGGTGAACCGCACCGTGTCGGTCTCGTCATGCATGAGCGCCTGCAACCCCTTCACCATCTCGACCGCGGCCACGAACGCGTCCTTGCGGGTCGCGAGGGGGGCCGTGCCGGCATGGGACTCCTCGCCCGCAACATCGATGCGAAACCACCTGAGCCCCTGGATGCCGGAGACCACACCGATCCGGCGCTCCGTCGCCTCGAGGACGGGTCCCTGCTCGATATGGGCCTCGAGGTAGGCCGACATGGGCGCGCCCAACGCCCGGCGCGCCTCGACCCCCATGCGGGCGAGGGTGGCCTCCAGCGCGTCGGCGAGCGCGACGCCGTTGGGATCGCGGATCGCCAACGCCTCGGCCAGGGACAGTGCCCCGGCATAGACGCTCGAGCCCATTGTGGGGGGCTGGAAGCGCGCCCCCTCCTCGTTGGTCCAGACCACGGCCTCGAGCGGCCGCACTGTGGAGACGCCGGCATCCCCGGCGGCCGCCATGGTCTCGAGCGCCGCCAGCACCCCGAAGACGCCGTCGTAGTTGCCGCCGGCCGGCTGGGAGTCCAGGTGCGAGCCGGCGGCCACGGGGCTCGCGGTCGCATCGGTCCCCTCGCGGCGGATGAACAGGTTGCCGATGTCGTCGACGCTGGCGGCGAAGCCCAGCTCCCGCGCCCAGGCGAGCACCTGGACGCGGGCCTCCGCCTCCTCCGGCGTGAGCGCCTGGCGGTTCACCCCGCCGCGGCCGGTGGCGCCGAACCTGGCGATCTCCATGTGCCAGCGCCACAGGCGCTCCTGGTCCACCGCCGCCGCCACGCGGTGGGCCGGGCTCTCCGCCGCGTGGGACATCATCGGCTCTCCCCCCGGCGCTCCGTCACGCGGTGCCGCATTCGCCGCGGCGCAGGTACTCGCCCATGCCCTCGCGCCCCAGCCACTTGTCGCCGTCGACGATGAGCTGTCCCCTGAGGAACACCTTCTTGACCCGCCCGGTCACCGAGCGGCCCTCGAAGAGGGTGTAGTCGATGCGGCTGTGGTGCTCGGCGGCGCGAATGGTCCAGGTCTCGCCCGGATCGAACAGCACGATGTCGCCATCGGTCCCGGGGGCGATGGTCCCCTTCCTGGGGAACAGGCCGAACAGCTTGGCCGGGGTCGTCGAGGTGATCTCGACGAACCGGTTCATGGACATGCCATGGTTGCGCACGCCGCCGTCGTGGACGAGGGGCAGCCGCGTCTCGATCCCCGGCGCGCCGTTGGGGATCTTGCTGAAGTCGCCCGCGCCCTGCTGCTTCGAGTACTTGATGCCGTAGGGCTGCTCGGCGAAGCAGAAGGGGCAGTGGTCGGTGGAAACCACCTGCAGGTCGTTGGTCCGGAGACCCCGCCACAGCGCGCTTTGGTGCGCGTGGGTGCGCAACGGCGGCGTCATGACGAACTTGGCGCCTTCGAAGTCGGCGCGCTCGTACTCCTCGTCGGTGAGGAACAGATAGTGAGGACAGGTCTCGGCGTGCGCCGGGATGCCGCGGTCGCGCGCCTCGGTCACCGCCGTCAGCGCCTGGGCGGCGGAAAGGTGCACGATGTAGACCGGCGTCTCGGCGAGCTCGGAGATCCTGATGGCGCGGTGCGTCGCCTCGCCTTCCATGATCGCGGGCCGGGTCAGGCTGTGGTACTTGGGGGCCGCGTGCCCCGCCGCCACCGCGTCCTCGATCAGCACCTGGATGACGCCGCCGTTCTCGGCGTGCATGCAGATCATGGCGCCGTTCTCGCCGGCGAGGCGCATGCACTTGAAGATCGAGCCGTCATCGAGCATCAGCACGCCCGGATAGGCCATGAACAGCTTGAAGCTGGTCACCCCTTCGTCGGCGATCAGCTTTTTCATGTCGGCCAGGTAGCCCTCGTTCACGTCGAGCATGATCATGTGCGCGCCCACATCGACGCATGCGCTGGCCGCGCGCCGGTGCCAGTCCTCGAGGCCCACGAGGGGGCTCTCGCCGTGGTTCTGGTTGCAGAAGTCGACCACCGACGTGGTGCCGCCGAAAGCCGCCGCCGTGGTGCCGGTGCCGAAGGTGTCCACCGTGCGCGCGACGCCGAACTCCCAGTCCAGGTGGGTGTGCACGTCGATGCCGCCGGGCAGCACCAGAAGCCCCCCGGCGTCGTGCACCTCGACATCGTCGCCCACGTCGAGCTCGCGGCCGATGGTGTGAATGCGGCCGTCCTGGATCAGCACGTCGGCGTCGTAGTCGTCCACCGCCGTTACAATGTGCCCGTTCTTGATGAGAACCGTTGCCATCTGAGCCTCCCTTTCTTGCCGGCACGACCGAGCCGGGCGAGGCGCGGAACCCGCTATGGCGCCAGCTCGTGCACGATCTCCGCCACCCGGTCCCGGGTGGCCGGATCGGCCAGCAGCACCATGAGCAGCACCCGCGCCTTGGGTCCCTTGAGGTCGCCGGCGAATACAACGCCCGCGTCTTCCAGGTCGCGGCCCCCGCCGCCACCGCCGTAGATGGGCTTGACCCGCCCCGCCGGACAGCGCGAGGTGACCACCACCGGGATGCCCCGCGCCACCGCGCGGCGCAGCGGCTCGGTGAGCCCGGTGGGGCCGTTGCCGCGGCCGAACGCCTCGATCACCAGACCGGCGGCGCCGCCCGCGACCGCGGCGTCGACGAGCCGCGCATCTGAACCCATCGATAAGCGGATCAGGTCCACCCGCTCCTCGAGCCGGTCCACCGCGAAGGCGCGCCTCAGCACGGGGCGGCGGTGGATCACCACCCGCCCGCCGTCGACCTCGCCCAGGGCGCCGTGATCGTAGGACTGGAAGGTCTCCAACGCGCTCGCGTGCACCTTGGTCACGTCGCGCGCGGCGTGGACGCGGCCGTTGAAGCAGACCACGGCGCCAAGTCCCCGCGCCTCGGGCGACGCGGCCACGGCCACGGAGTCCATGATGTTGCCGGGGCCGTCCGGGACCGGATCGTCGGGCATGCGCTGCGCGCCGGTGAAGACGGCGGGCTTCTCCCCCCCGAGCAGCAGGTCGGCGAGGTAACAGGTCTCCTCCAACGTATCGGTGCCCTGGGTCACCACGACCCCGGAGACATCGTCGCGGGCCAGGGTGTCGTTCACGCGCCCCGCGAGCTCGAGGGCGAAGCCCGGCGACATATCGAAGCTGGGCACGCTGGCGAAGTTGTCCAGCTCGAGCTCGGCCATGTCGCGGAGCTGGGGCAGCATCGCCACCAGGTCCTCGGCGCTCTCGGACGGCACCGCGCGGCCCAGCTTCTCGTCGTAGCGGGAGGCGATGGTGCCGCCGGTGCCGATGAGGACCACCCTGGGCTTCATCCCCGCCTCCCCTCAGGCCGCGAGGTTGTCCGGATTGGCCAGGCGGTTGAACGCCGCGAGGGAGCGCTCGATCGCCGCGCGATCGAGACCACGGACGATGAAGATGATACGCGAGCGGCGGTCCTCGCCGGGCCAATGATCGAGATGCACGGGCGGATGAACCAGGTGCTGGACCCCATGGATCACCACCGGTGTCGGCATATCGGCCACGTTCAGGATCCCCTTGACGCGCAGCACCCTCTCGCCGTGGCAGTGCAGCAGCATCGCGAGCCACAGCCCGAAAGCGGTCCAATCGAGGGGCCGCTCGAAGGTGGCGCAGAAGGTGCCGATGTCCCGGTCGTGACGGGTCACGTCTACGGCGTGGCCGTGCGAGCGACTCTCCGCCGCCTCACGCGCCTCCTCCTCGAGCCAGCGCCGCACCTCCTCGGACTTGCTCGCCGGGTCGTAGACGTCGTTGGCCATGAGCGCGTCGGGCTCGATCGCGTCGGAGGGCGCGTGGACGATAGGCGCGGCGCGGTTGAGGCGCCCGAGGCGCTCGTCCAGCCGGGCCACGGCATCCCTATCCGCGATGTCGGTCTTGGTGAGCACCAGCCGGTCGGCCACCGCCACCTGCTTCGCCGTCTCCGGGTTGCGGTCGAGGTGGAGCTCGCCGTTCACGGCGTCCACCGTGGCGATCACGTTGCCGAGCCGGAAGTGATGGCGCACGACGGGCTCGGCCATCAACGTGAAGACGATGGGCGCCGGATCGGCCAGGCCCGTGGTCTCGATGGCCAGGCGCTCGAAGGCGGGAACAGCGCCCCGCTGGCGCTTGTCGTAGAGACCGCGAATGGCGTCGCTCAGCTCGCCCCGGATGGTGCAGCAGACGCAACCGGTCTTGAGGACCACCGTCTCCTCGTCCACATGCTCGAGCAGCAGGTGGTCGAGGCCGACCTCGCCGAACTCGTTGATGAGCACGGCGGTGTTGGCGAGCTGGGGCGAGGCCAGCAGCCGCTGCAACAGGGTCGTCTTGCCGCTGCCGAGGAAGCCGGTCAGAAGGTTCACGGGAATGAGGGCCTCGTACTCGGCCATGGCGCACCCTACCGCCGCTCGAGATGCTCGACCAGCGCCGGGTCCAGGGGATCGCAAGGCCGCTTGGCGAGCCGCTCGGCGGCCGACCACAAGGCGCCCAGGTGGTCCACCATCTCGGTCTCGCCGGTGCTGTTCCGCAGCACGTAGCTCCGGCCCTGCCAGTCGGCCAGCTTGAGCCCGTAGGCGGCCAGCACCTGGTTGGCCAGGGCGACCCGGCCCAGGCGCTCCTGCCGCCGCGTGGGCGGGGACCGCCGACGGGCGAAGACGGAGGGTCGCGAGGCGGGATCGCTCCAGTGCTGATCGGGTCCCAGGACGCCGCACAGTCCGCACATCGCTCAGCTCCGCCCTCCGCCGGCGGTCCTCGACAACGTCGCTACCTCCGCGGGCTGCGCCGCGCGAAGTCGTCGGCGATCTCCTCGAAGGTCGTGAACCGGACCCCGGGGTGCTTGACGATGTGATTGTACAGGCGCTCGAGCATGAGGAGCGACTGCGGCCTCCCGGAGACGTCGGGGTGTATGGTCATGGTGTAGACCGCGTAGTCGTACTCGCGGTAGACCCAGTCGAACTGGTCCTGCCACATCTCGCCGAGATGACGCGGACTCACGAAGCCGTGGCTGTTGGGCGCCGCCTTGATGAACATCATCGGCGGCAGGTCGTCGAGATACCAGCTCGCCGGAATTTCGATGAGATCGGTCTCCTTGCCCCGCAGCAGGGGCTTCATCCACTCCTCGGCGCTCTTCGAGTAGTCGATCTTGGTCCAGCTGTCGCCGACGCGGACATAGTAGGGCTCGAAGTCCTTGTGCATGAGGCTGTGGTCGTACTTGAAGCCCTTGCCCAGCAACAGCTCGTTGGTGATGGGGCTGAACTCCCACCACGGCGCCACGTAGCCGGACGGCTTCTTGCCCGTGAACTTCTCGGAGAGCTCCATGCACTTCACGAGCACCGCCTCCTCCTGCTCCGGCGTCATGGCGATCGGGTTCTCGTGGGAGTAGCCGTGGAGCCCGAGCTCGTGGCCCTCCTCGACGACCTGCTCGATCTGCTTCGGAAACGTCTCCATCGAGTGCCCCGGCACGAACCAGGTCGTCTTGATGCCGAAACGACGGAACAGCTCCAGGAGCCGGGGGGTGCCCACCTCGCCGGAGAACATCCCGCGGGAGATGTCGAGGGGCGAGTCCTCGCCGCCATAGGAGCCCAGCCACCCGCCAACGGCATCCACGTCAACACCGAACGCGCAGAAGATCTCTTTCGCCATCTCTCATCCTCCCACCATTGATCCGCCGTCCGATGGATCGGCCAAAGGTTTCAGTATTGGTCAGCGTATACACAATGATGGTAGCCTGCCTTCACCAACGCGCCAACCACAGTGCGCGGCACGGCACGGTGCGCCGCCCTCGCGTCATGGAGGAGAAGGGGCGGCGTGAACCGGGCTTCGGCGGGAGGTGGCCGATGCAGTTGATCGGCGTCGACGTCGGCGGAACCTTCACCGACGTGGTGTTCGCCGACACGGCCGAAAACACCACGCTCATACACAAGGTGCCGACGACGCCCGACGATCCCTCGATCGGAGCGATCCAGGGAATACGCGAGCTGTGCGAGCGCCATGGCGTCGATCCCGCGGCGGTCGAGCATGTGTTTCACGGCACGACCATCGCCACGAACGCCGTGCTCGAGCACGACGGCGCCCGGACCGGCATGATCACCAACGACGGCTACCGGGACATCCTCCACATCGGCCGTCACCAGCGGCCGCAGAACTACTCCATCATGCAGGACATTCCCTGGCAGGCGCGGCCGCTGGTGCGCCGCAGACACCGGACGATGGTGCGCGAGCGCATAGCGCCTCCGCGCGGCGAGGTGCTGGAGCCCCTGGACGAGGAGGACGTCCGGCGGGCGGCGCGGCAGCTCCGGGACGCCGGGGTCGAGGCGATCGCGGTGTGCTTTCTGTTCTCCTATATCGACCCGACCCACGAGGAGCGCGCGCGCGAGATCGTCCGCGAGGAATACCCGGACGCCTTCGTCACCACCTCGGCGAGCGTGGCGCCCCAGTTCCGCGAGTTCGAACGCTTCACCACCGCGGCGATGAACGCCTTCGTCGGTCCCAAGGTGCGGCGCTACGTGGCCAATTTCGCGACCGGGCTCGAGGGCGCCGACCTCCGGGCCGACCTCCACATCATGGGCTCTCACGGCGGCGTCGCCACGGCCGCCACGGTGGCGGAGCGGCCCGTGCTGACGCTCCTCTCGGGACCCGCCGCGGGGGTCCTCGGCGGGGCCTGGGCCGCGGAAATCTCCAAGCGGGACCGGTTGATCACGTTCGACGTGGGCGGCACCAGCGCCGACATCGGCATCGTCATCGACGGCCGCTTCGCCGAGGCGACGGCGCGGGACACCTGGATCGGCGGCTATCCGGTGCTGGTGCCGATGATCGACATCAACACCATCGGCGCCGGCGGCGGCAGCATCGCCCGGGTCGACAGCGGCGGCGCCTTCCGCGTCGGTCCCGAGAGCGCCGGCTCGCGGCCGGGCCCCGCCGCCTACGGGCTCGGTGGCGACAGGCCCACGGTCACGGACGCCAACCTGGTGCTGGGACGCCTGGACAAGGACCACTTCCTCGGCGGCGAGATGACCCTCGAGGTGGACGCCGCCCACCGCGCGGTTGGCGGGATCGCGGACCAGCTGGGGCTCGACAAGCTGGAGGCCGCCGAGGGCGTGCTCACCATTCTCAACAGCAACATGGCCAACGCCATCCGCGCGCGCACGGTGCAGAAGGGGCTCGACCCGCGCGGTTTCGCGCTGGTGGCGTTCGGCGGCGCCGGGCCGCTGCACGGCGCCGAGGTGGCGGCGATGCTCGAGATCCCCGAGGTGGTCGTACCGACGCATCCCGGGCTCACCTCGGCGGCCGGGCTGCTCACCACGGACCTCAAATACGACGGCATCAAGACCGAGTTCCAGGTCGAGGGATCGGTGGACCTGGAGAAAGTCAATCGCGACTTCCAGGCGCTCGAGGGCACGCTGGTCGAGCAGTACGCGGCCGACGGTTTGAGGGAAGACCAGGTGAGGCTCGTGCGCGCCGGCGACCTGCGCTACGTGGGCCAGGGCTATGAGCTGAGAGTCGCCTTCCCGGACGGCGAAATCGACGATCGGGCGCTCGGCTCCGTGTGGGCCACGTTCCACCGACAGCATGAGGCGGAGTACGGCCACGTCTTCCCGGAGAGCCCCGTCGAGATCGTGAACGTGCGGGTGACCGGCATCGGCGCCATGCCGAAAATCGCCGAGCCCAAGGGCGCCGGCTCGGGCTCCGTCGACGCCGCCCGCATCCGTACCGGCCCGTGCGTCTTCCGCGTCGACGGGGCGCTCGAGAGCTTCGATACGACCTACTACGAGCGCGAGGCGCTGCCGGAGGGCGCCGGCGTCCGTGGACCGGCGGTCGTCCTCCAGCGGGACACGACGACGGTCGTGCCGCCGGAATGGACCGCGACCGTGGAGGCCGGCGCAAACATCATTCTGAGACACAGAGGCTGAGCGATGACGACAGCGGAAAACCTGGACCTGCGGCGGAACCGCATCGACCCCGTGACGGCGAACGTCATTCAAGGCGCGCTCGAGAACATCGCCGTGGAAATGGGCCACAAGCTCATGCGCATGTCCTACTCGAGCATCATCCGGGAGTCCGAGGATTTCGGCGCCGCCCTCATCGACCCGGAGGGGCGGCAGCTCTGCGAGACGCCGCAGAGCACGCCGCTTCAGTCGGGGCCGATCCCCGGCTACGTGCGCGGGATCCTGCAGCTCTTCGAGGAACGCGGCGAGGCGTTCGCACCGGGCGACGTGATCGTCCACAACTCCGCCTATCACGGCGCCTCCCACGGACCCGACGTGGCGTTCTGCGTGCCGGTGTTCCACCGCGACCGGCTGGTGGGCTTCTCGGTCACCACCGCCCACCACCTCGACATCGGCGCGCTCAGCCCCGGCAGCTGCGGCATCGTCGACGCCATCGACGCCTACGCCGAGGGCCTCCAGTTCAAGGCGCTCAAGGTCTACGACCGCGGCGTCAAGAACGCGCCGCTCTGGGAGATGCTGCGCGACAACATCCGCGCCTCGGACCTGGTGGTGGGCGACATGGAGGCCCAGATCGCGGCCAGCCGCATCGGCGCCGAGCGCTTCGTGGAGCTCATCGAGCGCTACGGCCTCGACACCGTGGAGGCGGCTTACGAGGAGTTGATGGACTACTCGGAACGCATCATGCGGGCCGCCATCGAGGCGCTGCCGGACGGCGTCTACCACGCCAGGACCCATATCGACGGCTATCTGGACAGCGACGATCCCGTGCGCCGCGATCTCCCCATCGAGGTGACGGCGACGGTGGACGGCGGCGAGATCACCGTGGACTTCACGGGCACGGCGCCCCAGGTTCCCGACCGCCCCATCAACATGCCGCTTATCGGCACCACGGACTGCGCGGTGTGGCTCACGATCCGCTCGATCCTCCTGGACTCGGCGGTGCATGGCCACATCCCACAGAACTCGGGGCTGACCCGGCCGATCAAGATCGTCGCGCCCAAGGGCACGCTGGTGAACCCCGTCTTCCCGGCGCCGACCATCGCGCGGTTCTGCGCCGGCAACCAGGCCGCCGACACGCTGATGAAGGCGCTCGCCCAGGCGGTGCCGACCCAGGTGAGCGCCGGCGTGGGCAACCTCCACGTGGTCGCGTTCAGCGGCATTCGCGACGAGACCCACTGGGTGCACATGGAGATCCACGAGGGCTGCTACGGCGGGCGCCACGGCAAGGACGGCATGGACGCGGTGGACACGCTTTACGCCAACACCCGCAACAATCCCATCGAGGACATCGAGTCCCACCTGCCGCTCCGGGTGCACCGCTACGAGCTCAGGGAGGACGCCTGCCCCGCCGGCAAGTGGCGCGGCGGCATCGGCTCCATCCGCGAGTTCGAGTACCTCGAGGACGGCGGCGTCTCGGTGGAGGGCGAGGGTCACAAGTATGCCCCCTGGGGCTTTGCCGAAGGCGCCGACGGAAGAACGTCGCAGCTCGCCTTCAAGCGCCTCGACGGCGACAGCCTCGATCTGCCGTCGAAGCTTCCGAACATGGCGGCGAAGGCCGGCGAGCGCATCGTCATGATCGGACCCTGCGGCGGCGGCTACGGCGACCCGCTCGAACGCGAGCCCGGCCAGGTGCTCGAGGACGTGCGCGACGGCTACATCTCGGCTGCCCGCGCCGAGGAGGACTACGGCGTCGTCATCACGGAGGGCGGTGAGCTCGACGAGGCGGCGACGGCGGCGACGCGGCGGGCCCGGCTCGCCACGGACAAGGGAGACAACCCATGAAGATCAAGGTCATCAACCCCAACACCTCCCTGGAGATGACGGAGTCGATCGGCGCGGCCGCCCGATCCGTGGCGCGGCCCGGCACCGAGATCGTGGCCGTGAGCCCCACCTTCGGGCCGGCCTCGATCGAGTCCTATTACGACGAGTTCATGTGCGCGCCGGGCACCATCGACGAGGTGCGCAAGGGCGAGGCGGAAGGATGCGACGCCTACATCATCGCCTGCTACGGCGACCCCGGGCTGCAGGGGGCGCGGGAGGTGACGCGGAAGCCGGTCATCGGCATCGCCGAGGCCTCGATCTACACCGCCTCGATCCTGGCGGCGCGGTTCTCCATCGTCACCGTGATCCCCCGCATCAAGACGATGCTCGAGGAAATGGTGGCCAACTATGGCTTCAGCCACAAGGTGGCCAACATCCGCACGACCCCGCTTTACGTGCTGGACATCGAGAAGGACCCGCCGGCAGCGCTCGAGACCCTGCGCCAGGAGTCGCGCACGGCCATGGAGGAGGACGACGCCGAGGCCATCCTCCTGGGCTGCGCCGGCTTCGCCGAGTTCGCCAACGAGCTCGAGGCGGAGCTGGGCATTCCCGTCCTCGACGGCGTCGTTTGCGCGGTGAAGATGGCCGAGGCGATCGTGGAGCTGGGCAAGACCACGAGCAAATACAAGACCTACCGCGACCCCGAGACCAAGGCGTTCACCGGCATCTTCGAACGCTTCGGAAGCGCCGGAAGGGCCAAGGCGGCGGAGTAGGCCGTCCGGCCCCGACACCGTGCTGGCTGGATTGGTTCAGGAACCCAAGGGGGAGGCCATGGCGACGGAAAGCTGGCGGAATCGCAAGACACTCATTCTGAGCCGCACCGACATGATGGGGCTGCTCGCGCCCGCCGAATACAACGCCTGCGTGGAGCAGGCGTATCGGATGCACGGCGAGGGCCGCTTCTACATGGAGCCCAAGGGACACATCGTCCTCGAGAAGTACCCCGGCGAATGGGAGGCGATGCCGTCCTATATCGAGGAGCCGGAGGCCGCGGCCTGCAAGTGGGTGTCGATCCGCGAGCAGAATCGCGACCGCTTCGATCTGCCGACGGTGTTCTCGATCCTCATCTACACCCACCCGGAGACGGGCTTTCCCCTCGCCATCTGCGACGGCAGCTACCACACCGTCATGCGCACGGGCTCGGCCGCGGCCATCTCGGCGAAGTGGCTGGCGCGCAAGGATTCGAAGCGCCTGGCCATCGTCGGCGCCGGGCACATGGCGCAGGGCACCCTGGCCACCTGCAACGAGGTCTTCGAGTGGGAGGACGTGCGGGTCTGGAGCCGCAGCCAGGCGACCCTCGACCACTTCCTGACGACCCAGCGGCCGAAGTTTCCGCGCCTCGAGATACGGGGCTCGACGAACCTCGAGGACGTGGTCCCGGGCGCGGACGTGGTGGTGACCGTGACCCCGGCACGCGGCTCCATCGTCAAGGACGCGTGGATCGCCGAAGGCACCCACGTGGCGGCGGTGGGCGCGGACAAGGACGGAGACCAGGAGCTCGACCCCGACATCCTCCGGCGGGCCCGCATCTTCGTCGACGACATCCGGCAATGCCGCACCGACGGCGAGATCAACGTGCCGCTCGCCCAGGGGCTCATCACCGAGGACGACATCGCGGGCGAGATCGGCGAAGTCGTGGCGGGCAAGAAGAAGGGGCGCACCTCGGACACCGACGTCACCGTCTTCGATTCCACGGGGATCGCGCTCCAGGATTCGGCAACGGTGCCGCTCGAGTACGAGCGCGCGGTGGCCGCTGGTGTCGGGGTCGAGAAGAAGATGATCTCGACCTGAGCCGAGCGTCACACCTGTCGAGGGTCATCTCACGTGGCTGTGCGTTCTCGGTGTGCGACCACTTTTGCGTTTCATTACGGATTCTTAAACGAATGCGCTGGCTTGACACCAATTGTCACAACGGCTGAAAATTTGCTCAGCCAAACAAATGAGCCAGACGGTTGAACCGCTTCCGGTGCTTTCCAGTTGGAACGGCCATCGAAGGCAGTGCGGGCAAGTCTCCGCACGCGGGCCGTCTGAAAAGTCATCGACTCACGGAGGAAGCAACTATGGCAGGGAACGGTAAGACGTTGACCGACCGCAAGCTGAGTCGTCGCAAGGTCTTGAAAGGCACGGCGGCGGCGGCCGGTTTGGTCGCCGGTTCCAAGGTGATCGGCGCCCCGACGATCTGGGCGCAGAACATCAA
>JBHICL010000029.1:0-14953 GCA_046759605.1 Alphaproteobacteria bacterium
CTCCTCTGGCTCTGAGGGAAACAGCACCACCTCACTCCGAATGAGCGAGGAAGCTTCTGAGCTTGCGGCTGCGCGAGGGGTGCTTCAGCTTCCTGAGCGCCTTGGCCTCGATCTGGCGTATGCGCTCGCGGGTGACGGAGAACTGCTGCCCCACCTCCTCGAGGGTGTGGTCGGTGTTCATTCCGATCCCGAAACGCATCCGCAGCACCCGCTCCTCGCGCGGCGTCAGCGTCGCCAGCACGCGCGTGGTGGTCTCGCGCAGGTTCGCCTGGATGGCCGCGTCGAGCGGCAGCACCGCGTTCTTGTCCTCGATGAAGTCGCCGAGGTGGCTGTCCTCCTCGTCGCCAATGGGGGTCTCGAGGCTGATCGGCTCCTTGGCGATCTTCAAGACATTGCGCACCTTCTCCAAGGACATGCCGAGCTTGGCGGCGAGCTCTTCCGGCGTCGGCTCGCGGCCGATCTCGTGCTGCATCTGGCGCGAGGTGCGCACCAGCTTGTTGAGGGTCTCGATTATGTGCACCGGATTGCGGATGGTGCGCGCCTGGTCCGCGATCGAGCGCGTGATCGCCTGGCGGATCCACCAGGTGGCGTAGGTCGAGAACTTGTAGCCGCGGCGGTACTCGAACTTGTCCACCGCCTTCATCAGGCCGATGTTGCCTTCCTGGATGAGGTCGAGGAACTGCAGCCCGCGGTTCGTGTACTTCTTGGCGATGGAGATGACCAGGCGCAGGTTCGCCTCCACCATCTCCTTCTTGGCGCGCCCGGCGTCGCGCTCGCCCTGCTGCACCGTCTGGACGATGCGGCGGAACTCGCCCACCGGCAGGCCCACATGGGTCGCGACGGCCAGAATCTCGGCGCGGATCGCCTTGGCGTCCTCGGGCCGCCTGGTCGCGAACTTGTTCCAGCCCTTGCCCTTGAGGCGGCCCACGCGGCTCAGCCAGCGCGGGTCGAGCTCGTTGCCCATATAGTGCTCGAGGAACGCCTCGCGGCTCACGCCGGCATCGAGGGCCATGCGCAGCAGCTTGCCCTCGAGGGTGGTGAGGCGCCGGTTCAGGCCGTAGAGCTCGTCGACCAGGGATTCGATGCGGCTGTTGTTGAGCTGCACCCTGTGCATCTCCTCGACGAGCTCCTGCTGCAGCTTCTTGTACCGCCGCTGCTGAGCCGTCGAGAGCGGGTTGGCCTTCTTGCGCAGGGCGTGCAGCTGCTGGTCCTGCAGCCGGTGCAGCTTCTTGAAGGTGCGCGCGATCTCGTCGAACAGCTCCAGCGCCTCGGGCTTGAGCTTGGCTTCCATGGCGGCCAGCGAAAGGTTGACGTCCACCTCGCCGTTCTCATCCTCGGCCGTCTGGGCGCCGTCCCCGCCTTCCTCCGCGTCGCCGCCCTCGTCTTCGTCCTGCTCCTTCTCGTCCGCGTCCTCCGCGTTCTCCTCGTCAAGATCCGCCTCGGCGCCACCGTCCGCGGCCACCTCCGGGCCACCGCCGTAGGTGGCGTCGAGGTCGATCACGTCACGCAGGAGGATGCGCTCGTCCTCGAGGGCATCGCGCCACTCGATGATGGCGCGGATCGTGAGCGGCGACTCGCAGATGGCGCCGATCATCTTCTCGCGCCCCGCCTCGATGCGCTTGGCGATGGCGATCTCGCCCTCGCGCGACAACAGCTCCACCGAGCCCATCTCGCGCAGGTGCATGTGCACCGGATCGTCGGTGCGCCCCAGATCGTCCTCGTCCAGGTTGCCGGGGGCCTCGGCGCGCTCGGTGGTTTCGGCCTCCTGACGCTCGCCGTCGTCTGATTCCTCGCCCTCGACCACGTTGATGCCCATCTCCGAGAGCTGGGCCAACACGTCCTCGATCTGCTCGGAAGACACCTGTTCCGAGGGCAGGGTCCGGTTCAGCTCCTCATAAGTGACGTAGCCGCGCTCGCGTCCCTTGACGATCATCTTCTTGACCGCCTGGATCGAGCTGTCCATCAGCGGGCCGTCGCCGCCTTCTTCCCGTTCGTGTGCCTCTGCCGCCGCTTCCTTGCTCGCCATCGAATCTCCGTGCCCCGCGACACCGCGCCGCCAAGCCCCTCCGGCCGGCGCGGCTCAGCCCATGCCGTTCGTTACCTGCTCTCGCACGATCGCCCGCAGCCGCTCGCTCTTGGCCTCGGTCATGTCGTGTGCGAGGTCCCGCTCCGCCGCATCCCGATCGGCCGCCATCCGCCTCCGCTCATGCGCGGCCAGGAACTCCCCCAACACGCTCTCCGCCGTCTCCGGTGCACTGTCCGGCGCGGCGAAGGACGCCAGTTGGTAAACCCTTGCACTCAGAACCGTTTCCACCGGCTCCTGGTGACCGTGCTCACTCAGGTGGCGTCGCAGACCCGCCGTGTCAAGTTCCCGCGTGCGAGCCGCGAGGTTTAGAATTTCGCGCAATATTCTGTCAAGCGGCGGCGAGTCGAGCGTGACCCGGGACAGCGCCTCCGCGTGTCGCTCGATCAGCCCGGGATGATTGAGGAGGAGCGCCAGCATCGCCCGCTCCTCTTGCAACGCGACCGCGCCCACGTCGCCGCGCGGCCCGAGGCCCGCGGCCGTCTGGGATCCGCCCGCGGGCCGCGCCTTGCCGGGCCGCTTGTCGGGTTTCCCGGGGCGCCTGCCCGAGCCGCGGAACAGCTTCCACGTGCGATCGCGGAACTCGCTCAGGTACTGGCGCTGGACGTCGCCATCGGCGATGGCGCGGGCGCGCCGCGAGAGCGCCCGCTCGAGCTCGGCCCTTCGCTCCGGCGTGTCGAGGCCGCGGCCCCGGGTCTCGGCGAGCCAGATCACATCGACCAGGGGCCTTGCCGAGGCCAGCACCTCACGCATACGCCCGACCCCCTGAGCGCGAATCAGGCTGTCCGGATCCTCGCCGGGCGGGAGCGTCACGAAACCGAGGGACTTGCCGGGGCTCAACAGCGGCAACGCCCGCTCCGCCGCCCTCAGCGCCGCCCGCTCGCCCGCCGCATCGCCGTCGAAGCAGAGCACCGGCTCGTCCGCCAGACGCCACAGCTCGACGATCTGCTCCTCCGTAAGTGCGGTGCCCAGGGGAGCCACAGCCTGGGCGAGGCCCACACGGTTGAGGGCGATCACATCGGTGTAGCCCTCCGCCACGATGAGCTCGCCCGTCTCGCGCGCCGCCTCGCGCCCCATGGCCCAGGCGTAGAGCACCCGGCCCTTGCGGAACAGCGGCGTCTCCGGGGAGTTGAGGTATTTCGGCCCGGCCTCGCCGAGACTGCGGCCACCGAAGGCGATGACCCGCCCGCGGCGGTCGGTGATGGGGAAGATGACGCGGTTGAAGAAGTAGTCCCGGGTCTCGCCGCCGCCTTCCGGCGCCTTGACGAGCCCAACCTCGGTGAGCTGCGCCTTCTCGACGCCCTGGGCCGTGAGCGCCTGGGACAGGCGCCCCCGCCCATCCGGCGCGTAGCCGAGACGGAATCGGCCGATGGTCGCCTCGTCGACGCCGCGGGCGGCCAGGTAATCCCGCGCCGGCCGGCCAACGGGCGCCGCCAGTTGCTGCTCGAACCACGCGCAGGCCAGCTCGAGCGCCCGGTAGAGACGCTCCATCCGGTCCGCCTGCTCCCGGTCCTCTGGCCGCTCGCGAGGCAACGCCAGCCCGGCCTCGCCGGCGAGCCGGGCGACGGCCTCGCGAAAGTCGAGTCCCTCGAGGGCCGCCACGAAGGAGATCACGTCGCCGTGGGCGCCGCAACCGAAGCAGTGGTAGAAGCCCTTGTCGTCGCTGATCGTAAAGGACGGCGTTTTTTCGGAGTGGAACGGACAGAGGGCGACGTACTCGCGACCACGCCTGATCAGCTTGACGCGGCGGCCGGCGATGCTCGAGATCGGCTGGCGCGCCCTTAGCTCATCAAGAAACTGCGGCGGAAAGGCCATTGCGCCCCTGGTTCGTCCCCTGGGCCGGTTCGACCGCCGGCCCGTCCAACACGACCCGAGCTTCCGCCGCCGCCAGAAGCGCGCGAAGCGTTCGTCACCCTACCGCACCGGCCCAGCCAGGCGCCAGCAGTCAGCCGGCACCCAGGATTTCCTTGGCGATGCCGCTCGCCTTGGCGAAGTCCATGCGCCCCGCGTAGGCCCCGCGCAGCGCCCCCATGACCAGGCCGATGTCCTTGAGTCCGCCGGCGCCCGTCTCGGCGATGGCCTCGTTGACCAGCGCGCGGATCTCATCGTCGCCGAGCTGTCGCGGCAGGAACTGCTCGATCACCCCGATCTCTTCCCGCTCGCGCGCTGCCAGCTCGAGGCGTCCTCCCTGCTCGTAAAGCGCGATGCTGTCGTGCCTCTGCCTGATCATCGTCTGCAGCATCGCCAGGATCTCGTCGTCGTTGATCCCTTCGTCGTTACCCTTGGCCCGGGCGGCTATGTCGCGATCCTTCAACGCCGCCAGGATCAGCCGCAGGGTCGAGACCACGCGCTCGTCCCTGCTCTTAAGCGCGGCCTTGAGAGACGCGCTTAGGTCGTCCCTGAGCATCGAAACGCCTCGGCTTATTGCGAGGTCGCAGACGTTAGCGGATTTCGAGCCGGTTGGCAAACCCCGGGTTTTCCGTAACTAATTGATTTTATTCCATCTTTTCAGTTGTTACCGACTTGACGCAGGGGTCGCGTTGACTTATTTAACCCGCGGTTCGCCCCAGTCCCGGTTTTAGCGTGTCCCATCCGCGGGCCGACCCCGAGGACCGCATTCATGCCGCTCGCCGACCCAGCGCCGCAACCTCCGCCGCGAGGGGCTTACCGGGGCAAGCCCACCGGCGCCCTGGTGCTCGCGCAAGGCGAAGTGCTGTGGGGTGAGGGCGTGGGCGCCCCAGGCAAGGCTGTGGGCGAGGTCTGCTTCAATACCTCCATCACCGGCTACCAGGAGATCATGACCGACCCCTCCTATGCGGGCCAGATCATCACCTTCACGTTCCCCCATATCGGCAATGTGGGCACGAACGGCGAGGACCTGGAGACGGCCACGCCGGCGGCGCGCGGCTGTGTTCTGCGTGCCGGCGTCGGCGAGCCGAGCAACTGGCGGGCGGACCGGCACCTGGACGCATGGCTCGGGTCGATGGGCCTCGTCGGCATCGCCGGGGTCGATACGCGGCGGCTTACCCGCCTCATCAGGGACGGCGGCGCCCCCAACGGGGCCATCGTCCATGCGCCGGACGGCGCCATCGACGTCGACGCCTTGCAGGCCGAGGCCCGGGCCTGGCCGGGACTCGAGGGCATGGACCTCGCCCTCGACGTCTCGTGCCGGCAGACATACGAGTGGACCGAGACCCGTTGGCGGCCGGGGGCCGGGTACGGCCGCCTCGAGGCCCCGATACGCCACGTGGTTGCCGTCGACTTCGGCGCCAAGCGCAACATCCTGCGCTGCCTGGCATCTCTCGGCTGCCGCGTCACCGTGGCCCCCGCGACGGCGACGGCCGAGGATGTGCTGCGTCACGGCCCCGATGGCGTGTTTCTCTCGAACGGTCCCGGCGATCCGGCGGCCACCGGCCGCTACGCCGTCCCGATGATCCGCGAGGTCCTGGAAGCGGGCGTTCCCTTGTTCGGCATCTGTCTGGGCCATCAGATGCTTGCCCTGGCGCTCGGGGCGCGCACCGAGAAGATGCACCACGGCCATCGCGGGGCCAATCATCCGGTCAAGGACCTGGAGACCGGCCGTGTGGAGATCACGAGCCAGAACCATGGCTTTGTCGTGGTCGAGGACAGCCTGCCGCAAGGCGTGACGACGACGCATCGCTCGCTTTTCGACGGAACGCTCGAGGGGTTTCGCGTGGAGGACGCACCGGTGTTCGCGGTCCAGTTCCATCCGGAGGCATCGCCCGGACCGCAGGACAGCCATTACCTCTTCGAACGCTTCCTTGCGCTCATGGAGGCGCGGGGCTGATGCATCCGGCCCTCCGGTCGCCGGCGTCGCGCCGCGCGCTCCTCCCCGCCCCGAGCCAGGGTCACGAGCCGGCCGGCGGCCATGCCTAGGCGGAACGACATTTCGTCCGTCATGGTCATCGGCGCCGGCCCGATAATCATCGGCCAGGCGTGCGAGTTCGATTATTCGGGCACACAGGCCGTCAAGGCGCTCAAGGACGAGGGCTACCGGGTGGTGCTGGTGAACTCGAACCCGGCCACCATCATGACCGATCCGGCGATGGCCGATGCCACCTATGTGGAGCCCATCACTCCGGACATGGTCGCGCGTATCCTCGAGCGCGAGCGGCCCGATGCGCTGCTTCCCACGATGGGCGGTCAGACCGCCCTCAACACGGCCATGGAGCTGGCGCGGAACGGCACGCTCGCGCGCCTCGGCATCGAGATGATCGGCGCCGATGCGGCGGTCATCGAGAAGGCCGAGGACCGCCTGCGCTTTCGCGAGGCGATGGAACGGATCGGGCTCGACCTCCCACTAAGCCGCCTGGTCGAGAGCCTGGAGGAGGCGCGCGAGGTCCTGGAGCATGTGGAGCTGCCGGCCATCGTACGCCCGAGCTTCACCCTCGGCGGCACCGGCGCCGGCGTCGCCTACAATCGCGACGAGTTCTTCCGGGTGGTGGAAAGCGGTCTCGCCGCCTCGCCCGTTCACCGGGCGCTGATCGAGGAGTCGGTGCTGGGATGGAAGGAATACGAGATGGAGGTCGTGCGCGACCGCGCCGACAACTGCATCATCGTGTGCTCCATCGAGAACGTCGATCCCATGGGTGTCCACACCGGCGACAGCATTACCGTGGCGCCGGCGCTGACCCTTACGGACAAGGAATACCAGGTCATGCGCAACGCGGCGATCGCGGTGCTCAGAGAGATCGGCGTCGATACCGGCGGCTCGAACGTCCAGTTCGCCGTGCATCCGAAAACAGGCCGGCAGGTGATCATCGAGATGAACCCGCGGGTCTCGCGCTCCTCGGCGCTCGCATCGAAGGCCACGGGCTTCCCCATCGCCAAGGTCGCCGCCAGGCTGGCCGTCGGCTACACCCTCGACGAGCTGCGGAACGACATTACCGGCGTGACGCCGGCCAGTTTCGAGCCGACCATCGATTACGTCGTCACGAAGGTACCGCGTTTCACCTTCGAGAAGTTCCCCGGCGCCGAGTCGCTGCTCACCACGTCGATGAAATCCGTGGGCGAGGTCATGTCGATCGGCCGCACCTTCGGGGAAAGCCTGCAGAAGGCCCTGCGTTCCATGGAGACGGGGCTCACCGGTCTCGACGAGGTGGAGATCCCCGGGCTCGAGGGCAGCGCTCACGACCGCGATGCAATCCGCGCGGTGCTCACGCGGCCGACGCCGGACCGGCTGCTCGTCATTGCCCAGGCCCTGCGCCTGGGCGTGACCGCCGACGAGATCCATGCCGACACCGGCTATGACCCCTGGTTCATCGACCGAATGCGGGAGATCATAGACGCCGAAGCGAGGACAAGGCGCGAGGGGCTTCCCGGGGACATCAGGGGATGGATCGAGCTCAAGCGCATGGGTTTCTCGGACGCGCGGCTCGCGACACTTGTGGGACGCGACGTCTCGCACGTCGCCGAGGCGCGGCGCTCGCACAACGTCCGTCCCGTGTTCAAGCGCATAGATACCTGCGCGGCGGAGTTTCCCAGCCGCACCCCTTACATGTACTCGAGCTACGAGGCGGACCTGTGGGCCGCCGGCGGTTGTGAGGCGGAGCCCAGTTCGGGCCGCAAGGTCATCATCCTGGGCGGGGGCCCCAACCGCATCGGTCAGGGCATCGAGTTCGACTACTGCTGCTGCCACGCCGTCTTCGCGCTGCGTGAGGCGGGGTTCGAAACCATCATGGTCAACTGCAACCCGGAGACGGTGTCGACCGACTACGACACCTCCGACCGCCTCTATTTCGAGCCGCTCACCGCGGAGGACGTGATCGAGATCTGCCGCGTCGAGCAGTCGCGTGGAACGCTGGAAGGCGTGATCGTGCAGTTCGGCGGCCAGACGCCCCTCAAGCTGTCCCACGCGCTCCAGGCTGCCGAGGTTCCCATACTCGGCACCCCGCCCGAGGCCATAGACCTCGCCGAGGACCGGGAGAGATTCCAGGCGCTGCTCGCCCAGCTCGGGCTCAAGCAGCCGGCGAACGGCGTCGCCACCAGCGCCGAGGAGGCGGAAGAGGTCGCCGGCCGGCTGGGGTATCCGCTGTTGATCCGGCCGTCCTACGTGCTCGGAGGCCGGGCGATGGAGGTCGTCCACGATCGGAGCGGTCTCAGGAAATACATTACCGAGGCGGTCACGGTCTCGGGCAAGAGCCCGGTCCTGCTAGACCGCTACCTCCAGGACGCCATAGAGGTGGACGTTGACGCGCTCGCCGACGCGGACGGGAACGTGTACGTGGCGGGCATTATGGAGCACATCGAGGAGGCGGGCATACACTCCGGCGACTCGGCCTGCTCGCTGCCGCCCCACTCCCTGGCGGGCGACGTGATCGCGGAGATGCGCCGGGTAACAGAGGAACTGGCGCGGGCCCTGGGCGTGCTCGGCCTGATGAACGTCCAGTTCGCGGTGAAGGGAGACGAGGTCTACGTCATCGAGGTGAATCCCCGCGCCAGCCGAACGGTGCCCTTTGTCGCCAAGGCGACAGGCGTACCGATCGCCAAGATTGCCGCGCGGCTCATGACGGGGGAACGTCTCGACGATTTCCGGTTTGTCGACGACGGCGCCCGACCCGCGCACATGGCGGTGAAGGAGTCCGTCTTCCCCTTCACCCGGTTCGCCGGCGTCGACACGATCCTCGGTCCCGAGATGAAATCCACGGGCGAGGTCATGGGGCTGGATTCGGATTTCAGTCACGCCTTCGCCAAGTCGCAGCTGGCCGGGGGAGTCGAAGTCCCCGCCGCCGGTACGGTGTTCATAAGTGTGCGGGACCGTGACAAGCCGGCGATGGTCGAGCTGGCGCGGCGGCTTGGAAAGCTCGGTTTCCGGGTCGTGGCCACGCGGGGCACCGCCGACCATCTTTCCCGGAAGGGTCTTACCGTCGACCTGATAAACAAGGTCCTGGAAGGGCGCCCCCACATCGTGGACGCGATGAAGAACGGTGATGTGCAGCTGGTCTTCAATACGACCGAGGGCGCCCAGGCCATAGCCGACAGCTATCTCCTGCGGCGTACGGCGCTTACGGCCGCGATTCCTTACTACACCACCGTCGCCGGCGCCCGGGCCATGGTGGGCGCCATCGAGGCGCTCTCAGGCGGCGGCCTTGAAGTCACGCCGCTACAGTCATATTTTAAAACGGTGTTTTGAGGTCTCGGCCTGCCGCAACGATGGGTCCGCGAACCTGCGGCGGGCTTTTCATTGCAGGTTATGACAATGAACAAAGTCCCAATGACGTCAGCCGGGTACCGCCGGCTGACGGAAGAACTGAAAGCGCTCAAGACCGTGGACCGGCCCGCGGCTATCAAGGCCATCGCAGCGGCGCGGGAGCACGGCGATCTGACCGAGAACGCCGAGTACCTGGCCGCGCGCGATCGGCAGAGCTTCGTTGAGGGACGCATCAGCGAGCTCGAGGACACGACGAAGCGGGCGCAGATCATCGACGTCAGCAAGATCTCCGGCAGGACGATCCGCTTCGGCGCCAAGGTTCGCCTGGCCGACGAGGACACGAACGAGAGGGTCTCGTATCAGATCGTCGGTGAGTTCGAGACGGATATCAAGAGCGGCCGGATATCGATCAACTCGCCGCTCGCCCGCGCGCTCATCGGACGCGATGTCGGAGACAGCGTCGAGGTCGAAAGCCCCAGCGGGACGCGCTACTACCAGGTCGTCTCCGTCAAGTTCCGATAGGCATTACTGCACGGAGCCGCATTCGCGGGCGCCGGGATATTCGTCCGCCTTCAAAGCGGCCGGCGACCCGGCGCCCCCGAAGACATGCCGGTCGACGCTCACACCTGCTCCACCTCGTCCATGACCGGCACCCCCGGCAGGTTCTTCGATGAGCGAATCACCTGGAACGTGGTGACGTTGCTCACATGCGGCGCGCCGGTGAGACGCGTCGTAAGCTCGTTCTCGTGGGGGGTGTTGCGGGCGACGATTTTCAGCAGAAAATCGCCGCCGCCGCGGATCATGTGGCACTCACGCACCTCCGGCCAGCCGTCCATGAGCCGCTCGAACTCGGTGAGGATCGTCTCGGCCTGGCTGTCCAGGCCCACGAGCGCCAGGAACATCACCTCGAACCCCAGAGACTCCGCGCGAAGCCGGGCGTGATAGCCGCGGATGTAGCCGGCTTCCTCGAGAGCACGGACGCGTCTGAGGCATGGCGGCGCGGATATGCCGGCGCGTCGCGCCAGTTCCACGTTGGTTATTCGTCCTTCCGCCTGAAGGTCCCTGAGAATCCGGCGATCGATCTGGTCAAGCTTCACCCTGCGATCAGGCATGGTTTGGAATCTACATTGGGCGCGCCATAGCGCGTGATCGTGTTGGTTTGATGGTAATCGGCGGTAACAAAGCTGCCGTACGGGCGCAGTGTACCAGCTTGAAAGAAAGTTTCAAACAACAACGCCCCCGGCGCACCGAAACTGCCGTTGCGCCACCCCGATGGTGCCTTCATATTCAGCGCCGATGCCGAAGACCGGACAAATGGGCGAGCTCGGATGCTGGGTTCTGACCAACGGCCGAGCCGGCATGATCAATCAGTGCACCGCGCTGGCAGACGCCCTGGGCCTCGAGGCTGAGAGCAAAAGCCTCACGACCCTGCCGCCCTGGCGTTGGCTGCCGCCCCAGCTGTGGCTGGCCCCGCTCCGGGCCGTGGAAGCGGATGGCGACCGCCTGCGCCCACCGTGGCCCGACCTGCTCATCGCCAGCGGCCGCCACTCGGTGGCGCCGGCGCTCGCCGTCAAGCGCCGCAGCGGTGGGCGTACCTTTTGCGTACAGGTGCAGAATCCGACCGTTGGCTTTCGCAATTTCGACCTGATCGTGGCGCCCGAGCACGACAACCTTTCCGGCCCCAACGTGGTGTCCACCCGCGGCGCCTTGCACCGCGTTACGGCCGACCTCATGGAACGGCTGGCGCCGCTGGCGGAAGCGCGGCTCGGCCACCTGCCCCGGCCACGTCTTGCGGTGCTGCTGGGTGGGAACAACGCGGTCTATAGGTTCCGCGAGGCCATCGCGACGAAGCTGGCCTCCGAGCTCGCGCGGCTCGTGCGCGAGGAGGGCGTGGGAGTCGCCGTCACGCCGTCGCCCAGGACGCCCGCGGCCGCTCTCGCCGCCATACGCCGTGAACTCGATCCACTGGATGGCGCGGTCATCTGGGACGGCGGTGGCGAGAATCCCTATCTCGTTTACCTCGCAGCCGCCGACCACCTGCTGGTTACGTCGGACTCGGTCAACATGGTCTCGGAAGCGGCCGGCACCGGAAGACCCGTGTACGTGTTGGAGCTGGAAGGCGGTTCGTACAAGTTCGCGCGCTTTCATCGGGCCATGCGCGAGGCCGGTATCACCCGCGAGTTCACGGGCCGCCTCGAGACCTGGCCCTACACGCCTCCTGACGACATGGCGCGCGTGGTGGATGCAGTGCGCCGTAGGCTCGGACGGGAAGCACCGGGCGCCCGGCCCGTTGCCAAAGGCCCGCCGCGGGCCTAAGAGTTCGACCAAACAGGGCGGCGCCGGCGTGATTTGGAGAGGAACCCGACACGGGGTATTCGGCTAAGTGTCGTCCATAGACATCGCGAGCCTCCGCAACGCGGCGGTCAACCCCGACCCTTTCGAACACGTGGTCGTGCGGGGCTTTCTTCGCGCCCGGGCCCTTGACGATCTGGACCGTGACTTTCCGGCGATCGCCCGCCCCGGCAGCTTCCCCGCATCGGCGCTCGAGTTTGGACCGGCCTTCGCCTCGCTTCTCGACGAGCTGCAAAGCAAGGAGATGGCCGAGGCGGTCACGGACAAATTCGGCATCGACCTCTCGGACAAGCCCACGATGATCACGGTGCGAGGCCGCTGCCGCCCGAGCGACGGGAAGATCCACCGGGACTCGCGCAACAAGCTTGTTACGGTGCTCATCTACGTGAACTCCCGGTGGGACGCCGGTGGCGGCCGGTTGCGGCTCCTCAGAGGCGCCGCGGACATCGACGACTACGCGGTCGAGGTGCTGCCCGATGCGGGTACGCTCCTGGCCTTTCGTTGCACGGAGAATGCCTGGCACGGGCACGAGCCGTATGACGGTGAGCGGCGTTCGATCCAGCTCAACTGGGTGGCAAGCGATGCGTACAGGAGGCGCGAGCTGGCCCGACATCGCTTTTCGGCGTTCTTCAAGCGGCACTAATGGGCGCTCCCCTTATCTTGGAAGACCTGTGATCCATGGCTCTTACGTTCGAGACGTTCAGTAATCGCACGGGCGGGCATACGTTCTTCAAGGCCGCCGGCCACCCCGCTGTGGCTGAGAAGGCGCGTGCGCTGGTCCGCCGGCTCGCGGCCTCGGGACCGGTGGCGGTCTTCGATCCGACGGGCCTTGCCGCGACTTTCGCCGAGCTCTACGACCTCGGCGCGATCGAGGTGCGCCACGTGTTCGTCCAGGACGTGGAGCGGCTTGGGAAACCCATGCTCGGACGGCCGGCGCAGCCGGTGACCGAGCTCGGCTCGGCGCGTGTGGCCACCGTCCTTGTGGCCGCCTTCGATGCCGATCGGCCGATCGCCCAGATCCGGCACCTGCTGCCCGAAGGCGCCTCGGTCGTGAGCTTCGACAAGCTGCGCGTGGAGGACGCGCTGAGCAATGCCCGCGATTACCTCGACGGCCTCAACTTCGCAACGAACTTCGCTTTTTTCCGCGATGCCGATGGGCACCACAGCCGCGTCGTCACCGCCAACTACTGGCATGGCTACGGGGCCACGGACGTGCGTTTACGGCTGGTGCTGCTGGATCAGGATGGCCACATC
Organism: Alphaproteobacteria bacterium; assembly: GCA_046759605.1. Lineage (GTDB taxonomy): Bacteria > Pseudomonadota > Alphaproteobacteria > UBA6615 > UBA6615 > JBHICL01. The sequence continues at coordinate 12,861 of JBHICL010000029.1, forward strand.
CTGGCCGACTGGCACGAGCGGGTGCCCAACGCCCCGGTAAGCATCGTCGTGGACAGCCATGAGATACGCGAGCGTTTCGACCTTCCGGCCTTCACCGGACAGCTGTTCATGCACGTGCTCGGCGCGCGCGGTCACGACGTCGTCAAGTACGCCCTCGACACCTATGGCGACGACGACACCGTTCTGTCCTGCACCCATGATGCAAACGCCTGGCCGGCGGACCTGTACGCGGGCCTGCCGGCGCCGAAGCCCGACGAGCGCGTGGTGCTGTGGGTGCAGAACAGCCACCCGTGCGCCATCCCCGCGGACGCGGTCGGGCTGAACCTCATGGGTGATGACCGCGTGGTGGGCCTCGACCGTGAGGTCCCTGCGTTCGGGACTTACGAGCTCGACGTGGCCTCGCTCTTCCCCGAGGCGCGCTGGCCCCAGCAGTTCGAGATACGGGCGGGAAAACACTTCGTCCGGCCGCGCTACGAGGTGGAGCGGCGCGATGGCCGCCGCCGCATGGCCCACGTGAATGTGGAGCGTGTGGACCTCAAACCGGACGCGCGTCTCGCCGAGCTCGGCAACCTTATGGGCAAGGGCTTCATCCTGCCGGCGCCGGTTCTTCCGCCGGATCGCTACACCTCGCACGTGTTGCCGACGCCAATGGCGACGAGCCAGGAGAATCTGCCCATCGCGGCGATCGTCTACGACCGGGACGGGCGCGAGCTTGCGCGGCATCCTTTCGGCTGTCTCGCCCGTCACGACAGCGTCGCCCTCGACATCGGAGAGCTGCTGTCGGAAAAACGGCTCGAGGGCTACGGGCACGTCGAGCTCGTCTATGACCTGGCCGGCGGCGGCGTGGGCGATGGCTGGCTGCATGCGCTGTTCCGCTATGAGGACAAGAGGACCGGCCATGTGGCCGAGACCTCCTTCGGCTGTCACATGTTCAACACGGTCCTCACCTACAAGAGCGAGCCCCAGTCCTACATCGGCCGGCCGCCCGGGCTGTCCACGCGCCTGTTCCTCCGCCTGGGCCATGGCGCCGGCGAGACCCTGTGCCATCTCATCTATCCCGCCTCGACCCCGTGGCACGAGCGGTCCGCGACGCGGCTCATCCTCCATGACACAGTAGGCGAGGTGGTGGCGGCGCGCGAGGTCGCCATACCTTGCAGCGGTTCCTATCTCTGGCGCCTATCGGACGTGTTCGACGCGGACGAGCTCGCCCATGCCGGGTTGCGCGACGGCGCCACGCCGGGATACGTGCTGGTGCGCGACACGACGTGCCGCCTGTTCGGCTACCACGGCGTCACGAGCGCCGGGGGCTCCGCCTTCAGCTTCGATCACATGTTCGGGTTCTAGGGTCCGGCTCCCGCGTCGACGGTTGCGTCGTATTACGAGGCTTGGGATCATGGGCGCGAGGGGCGTCGCAGACCTGCGCCTTTCGTCACCGGAGAAGGGAGGATCCGCCATGGACGTTCGCGCCGCCGTCGCGCATGAGGCCGGCAAGCCTTTGAGCATCGAGACCGTAAAGCTGGAAGGGCCGCAGCAAGGCGAGGTCCTGGTCGAGATCAAGGCCACGGGGATCTGTCACACCGACGCCTTTACGCTGTCGGGCGGCGATCCCGAGGGCTTGTTTCCGTCGATCCTGGGCCACGAGGGCGCGGGCGTCGTGGTCGACGTGGGACCGGGCGTGACGAGCGTCGCGCCGGGCGACCACGTGATCCCTCTCTATACGCCGGAGTGCCGGCAGTGCGAATACTGCCTCTCCGGCAAGACCAATCTGTGCCAGGCCATCCGCGACACCCAGGGTCGGGGCGTCATGCCCGACGGCACCAGCCGCTTCTCCCTCGGCGGCGAGATGGTGCACCACTACATGGGCACCTCGACCTTCGCGAACTTCACGGTGCTGCCCGAGATCGCGATCGCCAGGATCCGCGAGGACGCGCCCTTCGACAAGGTCTGCTACATCGGTTGCGGCGTGACCACCGGCATCGGCGCGGTCATCAACACGGCCGAGGTGGAGGCCGGCGCCAACGTTGTGGTGTTCGGCCTTGGCGGCATCGGCCTCAACGTCATCCAGGGCGCGCGCATGGTGGGCGCCGACATGA
>JBHICL010000030.1:0-14911 GCA_046759605.1 Alphaproteobacteria bacterium
GGGCCGATGTGATACGCTCCAGGAGGGAGGCCGCTGCGCACAGCGCGCTGGATTGCCGGACAGAACATAGAACATGACCGCTGGGAAAAGCATGGCGCCGCATTTTCTCGTGCACGAAAGCGGCGACACGGTCGGCGTCGTCGTGGTCGAGGGTATCGAGCCCGGACAAGAGCTCGACGGCTGGGTGATGGACATCGACGAGACCGTCACCATCGAGGCCACGGACCCCATACCCCTCGGCCACAAGATCGCGCTCATGGACTTCGGCGACGGCGACACAGTGATCAAGTACGGGCACGACATCGGCAAGGTCGTCGAGCCCTGTGCCAAGGGTGGGCACATCCACGTGCACAACATGAAGACGAAGCGCTGGTGAGGGGGCGCGCATGACCGACCACGGAACCGTCACGGCCTACCGACGCGAAAACGGCCGCGTCGGCATCCGAAATCACGTCGTGGTCCTCCCGGTCGACGACATCTCCAACGCCTGCGCCGAAAAAGTGGCGAGGACTATCGAAGGCACGCTGGCGCTGCCGCATTCCTATGGCCGGTTGCAGTTCGGTCCTGATCTCGAGCTCACCTTCCGCACCCTGATCGGCACCGGCGCGAACCCAAACGTGGCGGCGGCCGTGGTGATCGGCATCGAGCCGGGCTGGACCCAGCGCGTGGTCGACGGCATCGCGGCGACGGGCAAGCCGGTTGAGGGCTTCTCGATCGAGGAGCACGGCGACATCGACACCGCCGCCCGCGCCGGACGCAAGGCCAAGGAGCTCGTTCAGTGGGCGAGCGAGCTCCAGCGCGAGGAGGTTCCCTTCACCGACGTCTGGATCGCCACCAAGTGCGGGGAGTCGGATACGACCTCGGGCCTCGCCAGCTGTCCCACGGTCGGGAACCTCATCGACAAGGTGGACCCGCACGGCGTCTACACCTGCTTCGGCGAGACCTCGGAGCTTACGGGGGCGGAGAAGATCTGCGCCGAGCGGGCGGCCACGCCGGAGGTCACGGAGAAATTCCTGAAGACCTGGACCGCCTACAACGAGATGATCGTCGAGAACAAGACCGACGACCTGTCGGAGAGCCAGCCCACCAAAGGCAACATCGCCGGCGGCCTCACCACCATCGAGGAGAAGGCCTTCGGCAACCTCCAGAAGATCGGCAGACGGACGAGCTTCATCGACGTTCTCGAGCCGGCCCAGGCGCCGGCCCGAGGGCCGGGCCTGTATTTCATGGACACGTCCTCCGCTGCCGCCGAGTGCTGCACGCTCCAGGCCGCCGCGGGGTTCGTCGTGCACCTGTTTCCCACCGGGCAGGGCAACATCATCGGCAACCCGGTGATGCCAGTGATCAAGCTCACCGCCAACCCGAAGACGGCGCGTACGATGGCCGAGCACATCGACCTCGATGTCTCCGGGCTGTTGCGCCGGGAGATGACCCTCGACGACGCGGGCGACCGGCTGATCGACATGGTCAGGCGCACCTGCAATGGGCGGCTCACCTGCGCCGAGACCCTCGGTCACAGGGAGTTCGTGATCACCAAGCTGTATCGCAGCGCTTGAGTGCCGGCCCGAAGAACGAGGAAGCCGCAGCTCGGACCGTGGTGAAGATTTCAGGCACAGGGGGAAGCACGGGCACGGCCGGCGTCACGCGGTCTGTCCCGGAGCTCGAGGACCTGGCGGCTCGGGGGCTCGAGCGGGCCGGCACACGGTCCGACGCCGCCCGCTCGGTGGCCAGGGCGCTCGTCAAGGCCAATGCCGACGGTCTCGCCTCCCACGGCCTCGCCCGGTTGCCCACTTACTGTGCCCAGGTGCGCGCCGGAAAGGTCGACGGAGGTGCGGTACCGACGGGCTCGCGTCTGGGTGCCTCGGGCGCGCGGATCGATGCCGGTTCCGGCTTCGCGTTCCCGGCCCTCGATCTCGCCATCGAAATGGCGGCCGAGATGGCGCGCGAGACGCCCGTGGTCGCGCTGGCGGTCACCAACTCGCATCACTTCGGCATCGCCGGCCATCACGTCGAGCGCCTGGCCGAGCGCGGTCTGGTCGGCCTCATCTTCGGCAACTCACCCGCCGGGATCGCGCCTTGGGGCGGCGCCCGACCGCTTTTCGGCACCAATCCGATCGCTTTCGCGTGCCCGTTGCCGGACCTCCCGCCGCTCGTGGTCGACGTCTCGTTGTCGAAACAGGCGCGGGGCAAGGTCATGATCGCGGCCAGGGAGGGCCGGCCCATCCCCGAAGGCTGGGCGATCGACTCCGGGGGCAGGCCCACCACGGATCCCGAGGCGGCACTGGCCGGCTCCATGCTTCCCATGGGCGACGCCAAGGGGGCCGCGCTCGCGCTTGCGGTCGAGGTCCTGTCGGCGGCGCTGACCGGCGCCAATTTCGGTTACGAGGCCAGCTCGTTCTTCGATGACAAGGGCGGACCGCCCCGGGTCGGGCAGTTCATGCTGGCGCTCGCGCCCGAGCCGTTCAGCGATGGTACGTTCCTGGATCGGGTGGGGCGGCTGGTGGACGCCATTCTGGCGGAGCCGAACACCCGGCTCCCCGGGAGCCGGCGGCTTGCGGCGAGGGCCAAATCGGAGGCGGAGGGGATCGAGCTGCCGGCCGGTCTTCACAGCGAACTGCAGGCCGCCGCGGGAGGCTGAGCGAACGTCGCCCGGATCAAACGCGCGGGCCTGTTGGCGGCGGTCGCCTCAGGACTCGTCGTAGGACCGCAGCAACCCTTCGAGCATGGGCGCTGCCTTGCCCAGGCGCTCGCGCACCGCCTCTCGATCGACGGCCTGGGGATCGACGAGGATCTGGCCGATGGGTCGCCCATCCAGGGTGACGTCGGCCAGCAGCTCGGCCCGGCTCAACCGATCGTCGGCGTTCGTATCGTAGGCGTCGAACAGGTTCTCGACACCGATCACGTCGGCGATGAACAGACCGAAGTTGATCGCCGTGCGATCCTTGGGCGCCAGATCTTCCGCCCGCCACAGCGACCAGTCCTCGAGCGCCCCGCGAACGGCGAGGACCTCGTCGAGCGACAGGGCTCGATCGGCGTCGGCATCGGCGAAACGCCAGCTCGCATCGACGCATTGCGGCGCCGGGCGCAGCAGGCATATGGGCCCGGTCGCGCGCACGAAGTCGTCGAAGGCAAGCGCGGGAGCGCCCGGGGCCCCCGGCGGCTGCGCCCAGGGAGGGGTTGACGCCAGACAGAACATGACAACGCCGACGGAGAGAAGCCGGGCTTTTGCCATCGAATCGTCCTTCCGCGACCATGTTTCGAAGCCATACTGGATGAGATTGATAACCGCCGTCCAGAGTCGAAGCGAGGGCCTGGTTGTCCCGATCGATCCGTCCGCCCGAAACGGTCACGGGCCGTTAACCATGATGTCATAGCGTTGGAGCGGCGGGGCAACGGTTCTTGCGATAGGCGCGGTTCTGGCCTACGTACTCAACGCTTCTCGTCGCGGGCAGGGGCGCACGAACCCATGGAACACGGGATTCACCGCACGGATATATGCATCGTCGGTGCCGGCCCCGTCGGACTCTTCGCCGTGTTCGAGTGCGGCATGCTCGCGATGCGCAGCCATGTGGTCGATGCCCTCGAGGTCATCGGCGGACAGTGCAGCGCGCTCTACCCCGAAAAACCCATATATGACATACCCGGCTATCCGCGCATCGACGCCGGCATGCTGGTGGATCGGCTCGCGGAGCAGGCGGCTCCGTTCGAGCCCGTCTACCACCTGGGCCAGCAGGTGAAGGACCTCACGCCCAACGGCGGCGCGCGCTGGCTCGTGGAGACCACGTCCGGGACCCGTATCGACTGCGCCGCGGTGCTCATCGCCGCCGGCGGCGGCGCCTTCGGGCCCAACCGCCCGCCGATCCCCGGCATCGCGGACTACGAGGAGAGCGGCGCGGTCCGCTATCTCGTCGCGCGCCGGGAGGATCTGCGGGACAAGCGGATCGTCATCGCCGGCGGCGGCGACAGCGCCGTCGACTGGGCGCTCAGCCTGCACGATCTGGCGGCGCGGGTCATGGTCGTGCACCGGCGCGACCGCTTTCGGGCGGCGCCCGACAGCGTGGAGAGGCTGCGACGTCTCGCGCGCGACGGCAGGCTGGCGCTGGTTATCCCGTATCAGCTCGCTGGGCTCGAAGGAGAAGGCGGCCGGCTCACCGCCGTGTTCGTCGAGTCCCTGGAGGGGGAACGGCGCCGGCTCGAGGCCGACGTCCTGCTGCCTTTCTTCGGTCTCGCCATGTCCCTCGGGCCGCTCGCCGAATTGGGGCTGGCGCTGGAGCGCGGACAGATCGCCGTGGAACCGGCGACGTGCGAGACGAACCTGAGCGGCGTCCACGCCATCGGCGACATCGCTTGCTATCCGGGCAAGCTGAAGCTGATCCTGTCGGGTTTCTCGGAGGCCGCCATGGCGGCGCACGCCATGTTCCGGCGCGTCCACCCCGACCAGGAGCTGCACTTCGAATACTCGACCGTGAAGGGCGTGCCCGGGCTCGGATAACCGCCGGGATGAACGAGAGGGGAAGGGGGCTCCGATGGCCAAAGCGTTCGCGAGCACGGCGGACACCGGGGAGAAACGCGTAAGCTTCGACGAGCTCGCCCCCGGCGTCTACGCCTACACCGCGGAAGGCGACCCGAACACCGGCGTGATCGTGGGCGACGACGGGGTCATGGTGATCGACACCCAGGCGACCCCGGTCATGGCGCGGGACGTTCTGCGGCGCATCCGCAAGGTCACGGCCAAGCGGGTGAAATACGTGGTGCTGAGCCACTACCACGCGGTGCGGGTCCTCGGCGCCTCGGCCTATCGGGCCGAGCACGTCATCGCCAGCAGAGGCACCTACGAGCTCATCGGCGAGCGCGGGGCCCAGGACTACAGGTCGGAGGTCGAGAGGTTCCCGCGCCTGTTCCGGGCGGTGGAGTCCATCCCCGGCTTGACGTGGCCGAGCATCGTGTTCGACCGGGAGATGACGATCTGGATGGGAAAGCGGGAGGTGCGGATCATGCACCTCGGCCGCGGCCACACCAAGGGCGACACCGTGGTCTGGCTGCCCAGGGAGCGGGTCCTGTTCTCGGGCGATCTCGTGGAGATGGGGGCGACCCCGTACTGCGGCGACGCCTATCTCGGCGACTGGCCCAGGACGCTCGCGAGGCTCAAGGCGCTCGAGCCGCGGAAGCTGGTGCCGGGGCGAGGGGCCGCGCTCAAAACGCCGGCACGCTCGCGGAACGCCGTCGATGGGACCGCCGTTTTCCTCCGCGACATGATGCGGCAGGTCAAGGCCGGCGTCGCGCGCGGCGAGGGGCTCAAGGCGGTGTACGACCGCGCGAACGGCAAGCTCGCCGGGAAGTATGGCGACTGGGTCATCTTCGAGCACTGCCTGCCGTTCAACATCAGCCGCGCCTACGACGAGGCAAGCGGTGTCGCCGATCCGAGGATCTGGACGGCGGCCCGCGACAGAGAGATGTGGAAGGCCCTCGCCGGCTGACGCCTCAGCCCTCGCTGGCAATCCCCTTCCGCGCCGCGGCGAGCGCCTGGTCGAGCACCCCCCTGTCGCCGATGTGGTTGGCCAGCAGCAGAATGAGCTTCGCGTTCAGGAGCGCGCTTTCTTCGTCGCTCAGTCCCTCGTGCGCCCCGATCAGGGCCTCGTAGAAGTCGTCCGGCTCGGCGATGCCGAGCGCCGTTCTGAGCCGCGCCATCATGGGTGCCTCCCCACCGCTCGGTCCAGCGCCTGTCGAACCGCGTTGGGATCGAACCGGCGCCACCGGGCGGCGATGTGTTGGTCGGGTCGAATGAGGTAGCAGGTTCCGTCACGGGCGTCGTAGCGGGAGCCCATGACGCCGCGGACCTCCTCGAGGTCCTGTCCGATCGACAGCACGCGGACCGGGGGCTCCGGGCCGTCGTGGCCCGCGAGCTGCCGCCGCGCCTCGGCCGAGCTCGTATCTCCGGCGAAGCGAAGAAGGACGAACCCGCCGCCCAGGTGGTCCAGCAGCCAGCCCTCGCGGCGCTCGCCGGTGGTGACCGGCGCGTCGGCGCACGGCGCCCCCGGAACCAGGTCGCCCGCGAAATCGTCCACATCGGGCGTGCTGAGCGGCGAGTCGCGGTATGTGGCCGGCGTCGAGAGCCGGCCGCTGTTCACGAGCCGCCGGGCGAAGGCGTGCTCCCGGGCGAGATCCAGAACCGCGTCGCGAAAGGCGCGGCTCACCCTCGTCTTGGGCGTCATGAAATCCGTGCTGCGGGTGGAGTTCAGGTTGTTCTCGTCGGCCGCCCGGGTGCGCTCGTGGTCGTAGCTGTCGAGCAGACCCTCGGGCGCGCGTCCCTCCAGGACCAGGGCGAGCTTCCAGACGAGGTTGTCGGCGTCCTGAATGCCGCCGTTGCCGCCCCGCGCGCCGAAGGGCGAGATCACGTGGGCGCTGTCGCCGGCGAACAAGACCCTTCCGTGGCGAAAGTGGTCGATGCGCCGGCAGGTGAAGGTGTAGACGGAGGTCCACAGGATCTCGAAATCCACCTCTCCCAGCATTCTCCTGAGGCGGCGCTTGACGCGCCGGGGGTCCTTCTCGTGCTCGGGGTCGGCATCCCAGTCGAGCTGGAAATCGACGCGCCACACGTCGTCCGCCTGCTTGTGCAACAGGGTCGACTGGCCGTCGTGGAAGGTGGGGTTGAACCAGAAGCGGCGGATCGCGGGCAGGTCGGCCTTCATCCGAATATCGGTGATGAGGAAGCGGTCGCGGAAGATGCGGCCCTCGAAGTCGAAGCCGAGAACGCGCCGGGCGGTGCTGCGCACGCCGTCCGCCGCGATGAGCCAGTCCGCGTCGAGCGCGTAGTCGCCCCTGGGCGTCGTCACCGAGACCCGGACGCCGTCCGCGCCGGGCCGGATGTCGGTCGCCTGGTGCTGCCAGCGGATCTCCACCTCCGGCAGCTCGGCCGCGCGCTCGATCATGGTGTGCTCGAAGTAGTACTGCTGCAGGTTGATGAAGGCGGGCCGCTTGTGGTCCGGTTCCGGCAACAGATCGAACTCGTAGATCTCCTCGTCGCCCAGGTAGACCTTGCCGGTGTTCCAGGTCACGCCCTTGTCCACGAGGCGGTCGCCCAGGCCGAGGCGGTCGCAGATCTCGAGGGTGCGTTTGGCCCAACAGATGGCGCGGCTGCCGTCGCTCAGGGTGTTCTTGTCGTCGAGCACGACCACCGGCACGCCTTTCATCGCCAGATCCACCGCGGCCACGAGGCCCACCGGACCGGCGCCGATGATCGCGACCGGATAGGCGCGACTTTCGCCGCGCAGCTCGGGGCAGTCGGCGCATTCGAAAATCGGGGGCTCGAACCCGGTCATGGAGCTGACGTCGCCATCCGACACCCCAGCCGGGCGTCCGCGGTCAGGCAAACGCCTTGAAGGTGATGGTCGTGAAGGTGTCCTTGACGTTCGGCAGGGTCTGGATCTGGCTCGTGACGAAGTGTCCGATGTCCGTATCGTCGGACAGGTAGCACTTCATCAGAAGGTCGTACTGACCCGAGGTGGAGTACACCTCCGATACCTGCTCGACGTTCATCACCGCCTGATCGGCGACGTCGTAGGCCCGCCCGAGCTCGCACTTCACCTGCACGAAGATCGTCTGCATGGACCGAACGCTAGCCCGGGCCTGCGGCTAACGCAACAGGAACGCAGGTATGTGGTCGCCCATCCCGACGACGGACTCTTCCTTGGACTCCCGCCTCGGCGGCCGTTCACGGCGCCGGCGGCGGGACTCCGGTTTCGCGGGGGGAGCCTGCTCGCGGGTCGCTCGCTCGCGCCGCCCACGCCGCTCGGGTTCCCGTTTCTCTTCGGCGCCTGCCATTCCTTCGATCTCGATTCGCTCGATGCGTGTGCCGATCAGCCGCTCGATGGCGGCCAAATACTTTCTGTCGGCCGGCGTGGCCAGGGTCAGCGCCCGGCCCGGCCGGCCCGCGCGCCCGGTGCGGCCGATGCGGTGGATGTAGTCCTCCGCATAGCTCGGCACGTCGAAATTGAACACGTGGCTCATGCCGACGACGTCGAGGCCGCGGGCGGCGACGTCGCTGGCCACGAGCAGGGCGATCTGACCGTCCTTGAACCGATCGAGGGTCTCCATGCGCAGGCTCTGGGGCATGTCGCCGTGGAGCGCGGCGGCGGCGAAGCCGTGCCTCGTGAGGGAACGGGCGAGGATGGCCACGTCGCGCTTGCGGTTGCAGAAGACGATCGCATTGGCGACGTCCTCGGAGCGGATGAGTTGTCTCAGCGCGGCGCGCTTCAGCCGGTGCTCGCCCGGGACCATCGCCACGTGCTGGCTCACCGTCTCGGCCGGCGAGGCCTGGGGCGTGACCGCGATCTCCTTGGGCTCGTTCAGGTAGGTATCGGCGAGCCGCCTTATCTCGGGCGGCATGGTGGCGGAGAACATGAGCGTCTGCCGGCGCTGTGGCAGCAGCTTGATGATCCGCTCCACGTCCGGGATGAAGCCCATGTCGAGCATGCGGTCGGCCTCGTCCACCACCAGCAGCTTGATGTCGGCGAGCAGCACGCGGCCGCGCTCGAAATGGTCCAGAAGGCGCCCCGGCGTGGCGATGAGCACATCGACGCCGCGGTCCAACCTCGCGTCCTGGTCGGCGTAGGACACGCCGCCGATGAGGAGCGCCATGGAGAGCTTGTGATACTTGCCGTAGGTCTCGAGGCTCTCGGCCACCTGCGCGGCGAGCTCCCGCGTGGGCTCGAGGATGAGCGAGCGGGGCATGCGCGCCCGGGCGCGTCCCTTGGCCAGCATCTCGATCATGGGGAGCGTGAAGCCGGCGGTCTTGCCGGTGCCGGTCTGGGCCACGCCCACGAGGTCCCGGCCCATCAGGATGTCGGGAATGGCCTGTGCCTGGATGGGGGTAGGCGCGTCATAGCCGGCATCCGATACGGCGGCCAGCACATCCGGGCCGAGCCCGAGTCTTTCAAACGTCATGCGCTTGCGGAGAGAATCCGGTCAAACAAAACCTGTTCATGGAAATGGCGCGCCATCTTAGGGCTTCAAGCCCCCATGTCAAATGCCGTAGATGGGGGGTGGGCTCGCCCCACGCGCCCGCGCGCGTATAATGCCGCGCCATGGGAGACGCGACCACGAACCGGCAAGGCGGGTTGCTTCAGGCGGCCCGGTCCTGCCTCGTCTGCGTGGACGTTCAGGAACGCCTGCTGCCGGCCATGGCCGAGCCCGAGACGGTGGTGGCGAATGGGCGGGTGCTGCTCCAGGCGGCCAGCCGCCTGGGGGTTCCTGTCCTCGCAACTGAGCAATATCCCAAGGGCTTAGGCCGCATTGTTGAGAATTTAATGGAATTGGTTCCGGAGGATTCCGTCGTCGAGAAGGTGGAGTTCTCCTGCGCCGCGAACCCCGAGTTTCACGAGCGCCTGCTGAACCTGGAGCGGCCCCAGGTCGTGCTCTTCGGGATCGAGGCGCATGTCTGCGTGCTGCAGACGGCGCTGGGACTCGAGGCGGCCGGCCTTGCGCCCTACGTGGTTGCCGACGCCGTCTCCTCCCGCGCCGCCGAGAACAGGGACCTGGCGCTCGGGCGCCTGGCGCGCGCCGGCGTCGAGGCGGTGAGCACCGAGATGGTCGTGTTCGAGTGGCTCGGGAAGGCCGGCACCGCCGACTTCAAGGCGCTGGCGGCGCTCATCAAGTAGCCGGCGATCCGTCGCCTAGTCGCGGTCGCGGCGCCGCCGCCGGTCGCGCTCCGGCTGGGTCAGCAGGAGACCCTGGGCGAGGAAATCCGAGAACCGCTGGTCCTCCGCGCTCTCCACGTCGCCCAGCCGGCCGCGGACATAAGTGAGGGAGAACGCGTTCAGGCAGAAGCCCATCTGCAGCCGGACAGGCCGCTCGCCGTTCTCGCTGGTGGCGAGCACCGACGGGTCGCGGCAGATGTCGGCCCTTCCCGTCGCCCGGGGTGTATTGAAGGCCAGGACCACCCGATATTCCGAGCGCGCCGATGAACCCGGCGCGGTCGTGAAGTTCGTCCGCTGCCTGGTGTTGCGCGCGTTGAGGATCTCGGTCACGCGCGCCGCGAAATCCTCGTCCGAGCCGCCGAAAGGGTTTCCCACGACCACCGTGCTCATATCGCGCCCGCCGGCGATATACGAGAAAGTGGGCGTGTTGTCCCGCATATACGAGCGATCTTGCACGAAGGTCCCGGCGGACCCGCAGCCGGCCAGGAGCAACGCCGCGCCGAGCGCGGCGCCCCCAAGCCTCAGTCGTCCTCCGGACACCGTTCCGGGAACCGGTCACACACATCTTCCTCGAGGTTCCGGTTGATCCGCGGGAAGAGCGTCTTGGTCATCTGGGCGATGAGCTGGTCGAAACGAGGAGACTCCGGCCCGGACACGTCCTTCGCGCGCCCGGTCGCCCACGAGAGCGCGAAGCCGCGACGGCAGAACGCGCCGAGCACCTTCACGTCGGTAACGCCGTTGACCGGCCTCTCCGCAGGCTCGTAAGCGGTCTGGCAGAGACGCCGCGCTCGCGCGCCGTCCGGAGGATCGAACAGCATCACGACCCAGTGTCTCGGCGTGTAGACCTGTTGGGGCTCCAGCGCGAAATCGACCCTGCGTCCGGGTACGCGACCGATCATGCTGGAGACCACGGCCTCCGAGAGCACACGGTCGGGGACCGCGAAGGGGTTGCCGCGGACATCGACCTGGATCTGATTGCCGGACCCGCCGGCGGTGCTGACTTCCTGGGGCAGATACTGGTGGGTTACATCATCATTGGAGACGATGACGCCGCAGCCGGCGGCGAGCAAGGCCAGGGCGATCGAGGCCCCGGCGTATCTCCGGTATGGTATCCTGAAGAACCTCCCTGGCATGGTCCCCTCCATGGTGCTGGGGCGCAATCTGACCACTTGCCGCTCGCACGCATTGATATGCCTCAACGACGCGTGTAGCGGGCGTACCACTCGAAGGGTAAGAGGAACCAGAACGGGTATAACATGTTACGCGACCCATGGCCACGTAGCCTTTTTTGGTCAGCGGCGCGACGGAGAGGGAGATGAGAATCGCCATTCTCGGGGCCGGGGGCGTCGGCGGCTACTTCGGCGGGCGTCTCGCCGATGCCGGCGAGGATGTCTCATTTCTAGCACGGGGCGAGCATCTGGACGCGTTGCGTCGCAACGGCTTGAGGGTGCTCAGCGCCAGCGGCGACATCCACCTGCCTTCGGTGACCGCCAGCGACGATCCGGCCAGAATCGGCGACGTGGACCTCGTTTTTTTCGCCGTAAAGTTGTGGGATACGGAAAGCGCGGCCCGGGCAGCGGCGCCGCTCCTGGGTCGGGACACCGCGGTCGCGACCTTCCAGAACGGGGTCGAGAGCGTCGAGACGCTGTCCCGTGTCCTCGGACAGGAAAGGGTCATCGCGGGGTCCGCCTTCATCTTCTCCGTCATCGCCGAGCCCGGCGTCATACGCCACACCGGGGCCATGGCGCGGATCGTCTTTGGCGAGCCCGGCGGCGGCTCGTCCAGGCGTTGCGAGGCGTTTCTGGAGACCTGCCGCGGCGCGGGCGTCGATGCCGCGGTCGCCGATGACGTGACCGCCGTCATCTGGGAGAAGTTCATCCTGCTCTCGGCGCTCGCCGGCGTGACGTCGGTCACCCGCATGCCCGTCGGCGTCGTCCGGGAACAGCCGGAGACGCGCCGTCTCCTGATCGCCGCCATGGAAGAGACCACGGCGCTTGCCCGGGCGCGCAACGTGGCGGTTCCAGAGGACGTGGTCGCCCGGCATGTGGCGCTCGTGGACGACTCGTTCCATCACGAGATGAAGCCGTCGATGCTGCAGGACCTGGAGCGGGGCGGGCGGCTCGAGCTTCCGTGGGTGAACGGCGCCGTGGCGCGGCTGGGTCGGGAAGCGGGGGTGCCGACGCCGGTGCACGAGTTCATCGTCGCGGCGCTTATGCCCCACGCCCGGGTCCCCGACGCGAGCTAGATGTCCAGGTCCTCGACGAAGCGGGCGTTCTTCTGGATGAAGGCGTAGCGCAGCTCCGGCTTGCGGCCCATGAGCTGCTCGACGCGCCGGCGCGTCTCCGTGGCCTCTCCGGCCTCCTCCGGGTCCAGGGCATTGGGCATCTTCACCTGCAGCAACACCCGCCGGGCCGGGTCCATGGTGGTTTCCTTGAGCTGTCTCGCCGGCATCTCGCCCAACCCCTTGAACCGGCTGATCTCGACCTTGCCACGGCCGTCGAACTGCTCCTCGAGCAGCCGGTCCCTGTCGGCATCGTCGATGGCATAGGCGGTGTTGGGTCCCTGGGACAGCCGATAGAGCGGCGGAACGGCAAGGAACAGCCTGCCGTCGGCGATGAGGCCGGGAATCTGGCGGTAGAAGAACGTCATCAGCAGCGAGGCGATGTGGGCGCCATCCACATCCGCGTCGGTCATGATGATGACGCGCTCGTAACGCAAGGCATCGGCGTCGTAGTCCTTGCCCGTCCCACAGCCCAACGCCTGCACGAGGTCGCGCAGCTCCTGGTTCGCGCGCAGCTTTTCGGCCGAGGCGCTGGCCACGTTCAGGATCTTGCCCCTCATGGGCAGGATGGCCTGGAACTCGCGGCTGCGGGCCTGCTTGGCCGAGCCACCGGCCGAATCGCCTTCGACGATGAACAGCTCCGTCCCCTCGGCCTCGGTGCGCGAGCAATCCGCAAGCTTGCCCGGCAGGCGGGCCCTGCGCGTGGCGCTCTTGCGTTGCAGCTCGCGGGCGTGGCGTCGCCTGAGCCTTTCCTCCGCGCGCTCGATGGCCCAGTCGAGCAGCGCATCGGCCGCATGCCGGTCCGTCGACAGCCAGTGGTCGAAGTGGTCCTTGATCTGCGCCTCGACGAGCCGCGTCGCCTCGGGCGCCGAGAGCCGGTCCTTCGTCTGGCCCTGGAACTGCGGATTGCGGATGAAAACGGACAGCATGATGGCGGCGCCGTCGATCACGTCGTCGGAGGTGATCTGCTGGGCCTTACGGTTGCCGACCAGCTCGCCATAGGCCTTGAGCCCCCGGAGCAGCGCGGTGCGCATGCCGCTCTCGTGGCTGCCGCCCGAGGGCGTGGGCACCGTGTTGCAGTAGGAGTTGCAGAAGCCGTCGCCGTCCGCCGGCCAGGCCACCGCCCACTCCACCCGCCCGGCGTCGTCGGGGAAAGCCGACTCGCCCCTGAAGACGTCGGGCGTGACCAGCGGCCGCTTGTCCAGCATCGCCCGCAGGAAATCGAAAAGGCCGCCGGGGAAACGCAGGTTCTCCTTGGCCGGAACATCCGTGCCGTCCATGAGGGAGGGGTCGCACGCCCAGCGTATCTCGACGCCGCGGAAGAGGTAGGCCTTGGAACGAACCGTCCGGTACAGCCGTTCGGGCTTGAAACGCACGCCGTCGCCAAAGATCCGCGGGTCGGGCCGGAAGCTGACGGTGGTGCCGCGCCCCCTCTTGTGCTCCCGGACCTTGCGCAGCTTGCCGGTGGGCTTGCCGCGACTGAACCCCTGGGACCACAACTGCCGGTCCCGCACCACCTCGACCCGCACGAACTCCGAAAGCGCGTTAACCACGCTCACGCCAACGCCGTGGAGCCCACCGGAGGTATAGTAGACCTTCCCACCGAACTTACCGCCCGAGTGCAGCGTGGTCATGATGACCTCGAGGGCCGATTTGTTGCGGAATTTGGGGTGCGGGTCGATGGGAATGCCGCGGCCGTTGTCGCGGACCGTGAGCACGCCATCGGTGTCGAGATGCACGTCGATGCGGTCCGCGTGACCGGCAACGACCTCGTCCATGGCATTGTCCAGGACCTCCGCGGCCAGATGGTGCAAGGCCCGCTCGTCCGTCCCGCCGATATACATGCCGGGACGGCGCCGCACGGGCTCGAGACCCTCGAGGACCTCTATGTCCTTGGCGGAGTAATCTTTTCTCGTTCGGCGAGGCGCTTCTGCGAAGAGATCTCCCACCGCGGACCGTCTTGCCTGCGACACGTCTACGCTACCCTATCAGGCGTTCACCCGTTGGCGGCGGCACGATATCTTGTGCCATGCCCGGCGTGCAACATTGGAAACGCGTGAATTGGATGGATCAGACATGGGAACACGGGAGACCGGCGTCAACAGTGGCGGCCCGCATGGCGAGCTGACCACGCGGACCGTCGCCATGCCGGCGGATACCAACGCCAACGGCGATATCTTCGGCGGCTGGCTGCTGTCGCAGATGGACATCGCCGGCGGCCTGGCCGCGAAACGCCTCGCGGGCGGGAGGGTCGCAACGATCGCCATCGAGTCGATGAAGTTCCACCTGCCCGTCTTCGTGGGGGACACCTTGTCGGTCTTCGTGGGGCTCAAGCGTATCGGCACGACGTCGATGGCGTTTCGCGTCGAGGCCTGGGTGAACCGCTTCAGCGATGGCGACCTCGAAAAAGTGACCGAAGGCGTGTTTACATACGTGGCCATCGATGACAAACGCCGGCCCCGGCCGGTGCCGCGAAATCCCTGAGAGAGTGTGCGACAAGGGAGAGGAGGCCATGGTGCGCAAGTCCAGCGTGGTGTTGCTGCTCGTCTTGCTGGCGGGATCCGGAGCCGGGGCGGGCGAGGCCGATATCGTCGATGCGCGGGCGACGCGGACGGGCGAGAGCTGGCGTTTCGACGTCACGGTGCGCCACGACGACACCGGATGGGACCACTACGCCGACAAGTGGGAAGTGCTGGCGCCCGACGGTACCGTCCTCGGAACGCGGGTATTGCTCCATCCGCACGAGAACGAGCAGCCGTTCACCCGGTCCCTCACCGGGGTCGAGCTTCCCGATGGGATCGACACGGTGATCATCCGGGCCCACGACAGCGTCGACGGCTACGGCGGGCTCGAGCATACCCTCGAGCTGCCGCGCTAGCCCAGCTAGCCTCGGCGAAAGGAGGGCGGATGCGATGTCCTTGAGCGCGCACGATGG